>JAGQQP010000542.1 GCA_020426085.1 Planctomycetaceae bacterium
TTATAATCATTCATGCGTTCCATGGCAGCGATGGCGGTCGCAGCATCCCAGCCTGCATTAGCATCAATCGTCAGTTCCAGATCAGGGCCCATCGTCTCGCGCACCATTTTCACGCGGGCCACATCTTCGTCAGGGTTTGTCCCCACTTTGACTTTGATCGTCGTGAAACCCGCTGCCACCAGTTCCTGCGTACGGCGTTCCGCCCGCTCCAGCGAATAGGCGCCCATGGAAAAGCGACATTTAATCGACCGGCTGCGGGCAGCGCCTCCCAGCAGATCGTAGACCGGCTTACCCGCTTCTTTGCCTTTAATATCCCAGCAGGCCATTTCAATCGCGGATTTGGCAAACCAGTTTCCCTGCGAAGTGCGGTCGAGGATGTGATTGATCGTTTCAATGTCACAGGGATCCTGGCCAATCAATAATGGTGTAAAGACGCGATCGACAATCGCCTGGGCTCCCCAGACGGTTTCACCACTCCAGCGGCAGAGCACCGTCGCTTCACCGGCTCCTTCAATCCCGGCATCAGTTTCGATCCGCAGCACAAGATAGTTCGAGACTTCATGTTTCCCCAACGCGGAAATCATCCGTCGCTCCGGCTTCAGGGGGATGCGGACCGGGTAAGTTTTGATTGCTGTAATTTTCATGGTGTGCCTCTTGCTTTACTTCACATTGAGCGGGTACTCAAACATCCACCGGCGCTGGTTGCAGATCATCTGCTTTATGATATCAGAACCGGTTATCTTCAGGAATCAACAGCCGCGCTGAGAACTGAAAATACTCTGCACCAGGTGGTACCGGATGTAATCCGGTATTGCCGCAGGCAACAGAAAACTGACAAATCAGACTTACGAACCTGTTTCACTCATTCCTGTTTTCTGTAGATAACCACAAACCGGGTCCTCTTTCATGAAAGCAGCTCTGTCAGTTTCCAGCTCGCTCCGCTCGGCCCGAATGTACATTCGGGCCCACCCACTCGAGGGAAGAATTGATTGAGAACCTCGGTTGAATTACCGGCTTCATTCCGCTAAAAGCAAAGCTTGAGCTCTTTTTTATTATCTTATTTCATGCGAGTCGCTTGTGTCCTCTCTTTCTGAACGTCTGCCTTTGACCTGCCAGTTGATACTGGAGGGAATTGAAAACGAACTGCACACAGGAGTGCAGCTTTATATTTCTCAGCAGGGTGAAGTGCTGGCTGACGGCGGCATGGGCGAAGCCCGCCCCGGCGTCCCGATGACCGCCGACACCATCAATCTCTGGCTCTCCGCGGGTAAACCCCTGACTGCCATGGCCATTGCCCGCCTGTGGGAGCAGGGGGATCTGAAGATTGATGATCGCGTTTCCCGCTTCATTCCTGAGTTCGGTTCGCACGGAAAAGAACCAATCACGATTCTGCATCTGCTCAATCACACTGCCGGCTTTCGTCCCGTCGATACAGGCTGGCCTGAAGTCAGCTGGGACGAATCGATACGACGGATCTGCGAGGCACCGCTGGAAGAGAACTGGCAGATTGGAAAAACCGCCGGTTACCATGTCAGTTCCAGCTGGTTCATTCTGGGTGAAATTCTGCAGCGCATCACAGGTCAGTTGTATCCGCAACTGATGCGCGAACTTATTCTGGAACCGCTGGGCATGACACACAGCTGGCTCGGTATGCCCGCCGATGTCTATGAGCGTGAGCAGGTTCAGATCGCGTATATCTATCAGCGTGACAAAGGGGAAATGCAGTTAACGAGCCTGCATGATGCGTCCCACTGCATCACACCTTCACCGGGCGGCAATGCGCGGGGACCGATTCGTGAACTGGGCCGGTTTTATGAGTGCCTGCTCAACCAGGGCACACCACTGTTTGAACCTCAGACGGTAGATACGATGACCGATCGCCATCGGGAAGAGGAGTTCGATCTCACGCTGCAGCATAAAGTCGATTATGGTCTGGGGTTCATTGTGAATTCCAATCGTTACGGTGCAACGTCGGTCCCCTATGGATTCGGCAAGTACGCTTCCGAAACTTCTTTCGGGCACGGCGGTTCACAGTCTTCGATCGCTTTTGCCGATCCGGAGCGTGAACTGGTCGTTGCCGTCGTTGCCAATGGCAGACCCGGGGAACCCCGACATCAACGCCGCGCCAGAGAGATCAACGAAGCGATCTACGAAGACCTGCGTCTGGTGTAACAGATCTCCGCTTTGATTCACTTGGATTAAGGAGCCACTGCTCCGATAAACGGCTTCATCCCTCCGGGAGATCCCGCTGCTTTTGCGGCTGGATTATCGGAAGCCGGCGCCAGAAACTTTTCGTCTCCGGGTGTCGTGGAGACGAAGTTATTGAAATTCGCATCCCCCTGTTTGCCTTTATTTTTGAACAGATCGAGTTCATCAGCGGGCAGGGGACTGGGAGCGGCGCGAGAAGAATCATTTTCTGATGCAGTCAACGCTTTGGCCCAGAATTTAGCATCGTTATTCTGCTCTACCTTTGCAGGAGGACCTTCGATGGTCGCAAACAGATTCCGTGAAATCTGGATCACCTCACTGCTGGCATTCGGCATTGCAGTGAATACAATCCCTGAGTTGACGATGAAGAAGGTATTGTTCGTCAGTTTAAGATGACTGACTTCCGCTCCCTGACAGTCAAACCGAATCCCAGTGACGGTCTCCGAGAAGATTGACTCTTTGACCTGTGTTTCCCTGACAGAAGAGGCAAACTGCAGACCGATCTGCATGGCATTCAGACAACGAACCTTCGTCAGCCTGATATCACTGTTGGTATCGCCGGTAAAATCCAGACCCACTGCAGCAGGATTTGCCGCTTTCAGATTGAGGTTTTCCATCTGAAACGGTTCGTTTGACAATCCTGACACACTGGTGGCAGAAACGCCTGATTTTTGAAAATCATTGATCTTCAGGTTTTTCAACTGTGTCCCCACCAGGTAACCAGACAGTTGGATCGCAGTTTTTTTCCCCTGGGCTTTGATCAGAAATCCATCGATCGTGAGTCCTTCAATGGCCTGCAGTTGAATGACCGGTTCGGGACCATCGGGAGCCAGGATTACCGGTTTACCACTTTCTGCAACGATCGAAATTCCTTTGGGGTAATTCAGATTGGAGTTATCAATCACAATCCGTTCTTTCAACTCCTGGTCGGCGGTGACTTTGACGGTGTAATGCTTACTGTCCGCGCCAAAAGTTTTCCCATAAACAATCTGGATATCCTTGAGCACAGCCGCGATTGTTTTATAAGTTTCGTTCGGACCAACTTTGATTTCTTCAGGCAGTGATTCCACTTCAACCGGTTTTTGAACCACGGGCGCCGGTTTGACAGGTGCCGGCTTTTCGGGTTCTCCTCCCGGTAAAACAAACATCACGACCAATACGATCAGCAACAAACCGATCCCACCACCGGCGACTGCCGGTATAAACCATTTCTGGCTGGTAATGGAGCTTCCAGCGGGAGCAGCTTCTTCGACGACTTCTGCTTCAATTTCA
>JAGQQP010000543.1 GCA_020426085.1 Planctomycetaceae bacterium
GCCAATCGCCAGACCAACATCGACAACCCGGTCATGACCGGGAAGCGGACTTTGGGACAGATGGTTTCCCAGCCGACTTTGAAATCAGATCCGGCTTCCTCAACGGTTCAGTTTGAAGGTTTAATTGAGTCGCTCTCGAGTACTCCTGCACCAGCCTCAAAAGGCCAGCTGGATCAGAAGGAGTTGATCCAGGAACTGGAAGAATCAATTCAAACTGAGAAACTGCCGGCGGGAATCAAAGAGATTCCGGATAATTACCGCAAATTTATTCCTGTCCCCCGTTCTCCTTTTACGCCTGGAAATGCATCACAGGGTAATGGGTCTACTTCGGGTTCCGGACGTTCTCTTTCGCAGGTTCAACCTGAGAATGTGGATGAGATCGTGGATGATCTGTTTGGTAAACATGCTGAGTCAACCAGTCCGACAGCAGAACCGAAAACCTATACGATTCAACCTGGTGACACCCTCGAATCGATTGCCTTGCAGATCTATGGTAAACGCTCTGTTGCATTCAAAATTTATCAGCAGAACCGGGATCTTCTGAAAAACGCCAATTACATCCGTCCGGGAATGAAGCTGCAGCTGCCGTAAGTGATCACGTTTTAGAGCAGCATTTCAAAGGTCAACGCTCAAGCCGTTGAGCGGTAGCGACAGTCCGTCATAAGCCAGTTCGACATGCTCGGGTAAATTCGCGTTTGTCTCTTCGTGTTCCAGTGAATGTGAGATGTGTGTGAAGTAAGCCCGTTTGGGTTTGACCCGTTCGACTACTTCCAGGCTCTGTTCCAGACAAAAATGCGTGGGGTGAGGTTTGATCCGCAGTGCATCCAGGATCAGATAGTCCAGGCCTTCCAGGTACTGCCAGCTTTCTTCAGGGATCTCGCTGACGTCGGTGCAGAATGCAATATCGTTGATCCGGTATCCAAGGATTGGCAGAGTGCCATGCATCAGTCGAATGGGCTGGATTCTGAGTCCCAGCAGATCAAACGGTTCGAGGCTCACGGTTTTGAAGTCGAGGTGGGGCCGCGACATATGATGACGATTATGTGTCGGTTCCTCGAAGGCATAATTAAAGGAACCCCGGATCTGCTCTTCGACGGCTTCTTCACAATACAGCTCAATTGATTTTTCCAGCCTGTAGCCGCTGATACGCACGTCATCGAGGCCGAAAATATGATCGGCGTGGCTGTGGGTATACAGAACCGCGTGTACCCAGGGAATGTGCTCGCGTAGTAACTGCAGTCTGAGTTCCGGTGGTGTATCGATCAGAAAGCCGCCTTCCCGTGCACCGATATAGACGGAGGTCCGACTTCGCTGATTTTTGGGGTTCGATGACTGGCAGACTTCACAGTCGCAGCCAACAATGGGAATTCCCACACTGGTTCCTGTGCCAAGTGTGATGAATTCACCCGGCCTTTGAGAAAATAAATTCGATTCCTGTTGCATAATATATCATTCGCTCTTGTGCGGGATTCACGGTAATCAGGTGCGGGCTGAGACCAAGTTTAATTGATTGGTGGCCGTAATGGTACCGATGCCTGGATCAGGTGTAGAGTTACTGGCTTCGCAAGTTCAGCTGACGCCACAATATTCACTGACCCCATCTGCGGTGACTACCAGTAACTGATCGGTGAGGGGGTGATCCATATTCAGGTAGTCATTGGCAATATTATGCTGAATTTTTTCGATGACTTGCGATTCACTCAGGCTGAGAGCCAGTAAAAAATCACGATTGGGGACACCTGCCAGAAATTCACTTCCCAGGAACTTACGGGCCTGCTGATAAAATGAGGGGCTGAGGACCTGGCTGGCGTTATAAGCGTCTGCTTTGCTCTGGATGATCATATTAGGACCTTCTTCCCGCGACATGCAGATCAGCTCAATGTCATTCTGCAAGAAATAATGATCCAGATTGGTCAGCGCGATCTCGTGCAATACTTCCCGGCTGATTTTCCATTTTTGCAGCAGCTTTTCATGGATATACCAGTAGGCCCGCGACTCATCCACTACGTAGAGTATCGCCAGATTCGCAACCCAGTTTTCACCGACAAAGTTCGGAAAATGTGTTTTCCACGATTCCTGGGAAATCAGAATCGGCATGATCCGGTCCTGAATATCAATCAGATCCGGTTCGGTCTGCTCATCCCCCCATTCATTAATCTGGAGCACGGTTGCCAGTGCCGAGACAATATTCTGTTCGTAGTCATCCGGTGAGCTCAGATAAGACCGGTAAAAATTGGTCAGGTTCAGTTCCGACTCACCAAATTTGATTCGAAAACCGGGAATGATTTGTGAAGAAATCAAAGGGAATTTTTTCTGGGCCAGCTGCAGAACATCCTGGGCAAATAGTTCGGGTGGATTGGCCGGATTCAAATTCAGTTCAACCGAATGCAGGATCCTGTGTACGGTTTCGAGCAGTTCTTCACGATCCTGGGGGTCGTAAAAAAACGTAACCACCATTTGTATCGAGCGCTCACGGATCAACCACAGATTCCAGTGATGCCAGTTTTTTTGAAACAGAGAGGATTGCGCGAGCAACGACTTCCACCAGGATGAATTTTTTTTGATGATGGCTTCACCGGAATAGGCCACTGATTCATGTTCAATCACCAGCGGCGGACGTTTCAAAATATTCCGATGTTTGACGAAGAGCTGATCGAAATCAATCTCAAGCCCTGCCCCGGATTGTGTCTGAGGCAGCACTGATTTCCAGTGACAGCTGATTGTTAACGTAGCGTTACCATCTGGGGGACTGAGTTGAAGCACTCCATCCTGATCATCCCTGGTCCAGTCAGAAGGAAATGCGAGTGAGTACCAGTTGGCGGGACCGGTGTATTGCGCCCATTGATCGAGATGAAAGTCCGACAAAAAAATCACCATCAGCACAAGAAGTGTTTCTGATTCCAGAATAACCGGCGACAAAGAATGTTGCGCCCTGTGGTTATTTCAACGGTGTCTTACTCTGTCATTTATAGTAGACGATTTTTGAAATGCTGACTATCTGAAAATGAGGCTGATTCTTTGTGCCATGTTGCTGTTAATCTAAGCAGCAAAATGCCCTTCTGGAGGGCAATTTGGGAGAAAATCAAACGTCGTCAAACTCATCAGATTTTAATTTAATATTGTAAGTCATTTTTATAGAGTGACTTACGGAAATCTGTCTGAGATGGGCTGTTAGCTGGTACGACGTTTGCTTAAGAAATAACTACAGACAGAGAAAAGAGCAACTTCTACTGTCTGACTTGAACTTCACCAAAGGATACGCTGCTGGGGAGTATAGCCGAACTTTCCCTTGTCGGGACTGTTTGGGCGAGCGCCTATACACTCAGCGGCGTCCTTTTTTTAGTCGTGTCAAATAACGACTAAAACGCATCATATAGAGGTTCAGCCGCTTTTACCAGTCTTTTCTGGTGAGAATTTTCCCCTTGAATGTCCAATTATCTTCTATTTTTTGGCGGGTTTTTGTGCAGTAGACACAGGTT
>JAGQQP010000544.1 GCA_020426085.1 Planctomycetaceae bacterium
AATTGGAAACGCACGCACGCCGATCATTCAGTGTGATTCCATGACTGACCGACACGAGATCAACCAGCATAGCGGAGAGCGCGCGTCATGAATTCAGGTGAAGTGGAACCAGAGCGTCCAGAGAAAACAGTTCAGGCAGACGTGAAAATCCCGATTTTAAATCAGGGAGCTCCTTCGTTCGCAGAATCAAATCAGGACCCGGAAACAGTGCCGACTCAGCAATACACTGAGCATCAACTAGAGATGCGAACGCTGGGCTGGTCCACCACAATCGCCCTGTATGTGATTGGGATTTTGATTATCGGATACGCACAGTATTCCATGCTCAGTAATGAATGGCATAACGAAGAACTCGATGCGCAAAAGAAATCTCTTGTCGATGAGATCAACAGTCGTAATCGCGATTATTTTATCAGAAACAATCGTAAGCGTCCGCGGGATGAAGCGATGGAGGAGATCTGGGCCGCCGAGGAGAAAATAGAAGGCTGGAAAAGAATGCAGGAATCGAACCGGGACATGAGAAGCGAACTGCTGCAGATACGCACCATCGGCATGGGGGTTCTGGCGCTGGCAATTATTCTGATGTCCTTCATGTTGATCGGAAAGCTGCGACGGGAACGACTGGTATAACACGATTGCGTCTTTTCATTTGTGCTCGACTGCTTCTACCAGCTATAGTAAAGAGAACTGATTCTAAAACCCGCGTTCTCTTTTGATGGAAGCACCAGCCCTCATGCGTTCCGTTCTGTTTGCTTTATTCATAGCCGTTTCCTGCCTGCTGATCTGTTTCTCTGCTGCAGAGGCAGCGCAGCAACCGCCGAACATTGTCCTGATCATGGCGGACGATCTTGGGTATGGGGATCTGGCCTGCTACGGAAACAAACAGGTCAAGACCCCTCACATTGATCGGCTTGCTGCGTCCGCGCTGAAGTTCACCGACTTTCATTCTGCCGGAGCGATGTGTACGCCCACCCGGGCCGCGATGCTGACAGGGCAGTATCAGCAGCGTTTCGGGCCACAGTTCGAGTCAGCGCTGTCAGGGAAATCCAATCA
The DNA here is from genome assembly GCA_020426085.1 of Planctomycetaceae bacterium. Lineage (GTDB taxonomy): Bacteria > Planctomycetota > Planctomycetia > Planctomycetales > Planctomycetaceae > Gimesia. The sequence continues at coordinate 1,054 of JAGQQP010000544.1, forward strand.
CGATATCGGACTGCCACATCAGGCGGTGACGATGGCGGAACTGCTCAAGCAACAGGGGTACGCGACCGCCTGCTTTGGCAAGTGGCACCTGGGATACCAGCCCCCCTGGCTGCCCACAAATCAGGGCTTTGATCTGTTTCGCGGCCTGACTTCGGGAGATGGCGACCATCACACTCACGTTGATCGTTCCGGAAACGAAGACTGGTGGCTCAATAACGAACTCAATATGGAGAAAGGTTACACCGCCGACCTGTTGAGCAAATACAGCGTGGCATTTATGGAAGCCAATCGCACGCGTCCTTTTTTTCTCTACGTGCCTCACCTGGCGATTCATTTCCCCTGGCAGGGGCCCCACGATCCGCCGCACCGCAAAGCAGGGCAGGATTACCACGCGGACAAATGGGGCATCATTCCCGACCCCAAGCATGTCAGTCCTCATACCAGAGCCATGATTGAGTCACTCGATCAGAGTGTCGGGGAAATTCTGTCTGCCCTGCGGCGGCTGGATCTGGAGAAAAATACGCTGGTGATTTTCACCTCAGACAATGGCGGCTATCTCAACTATGGAAAAAACTTTCAAAACATCTCCAGTAACGGTCCTTTGCGCGGCCAGAAAGCAACACTGTATGAAGGCGGACATCGTGTCCCCTGTCTGATTTCCTGGCCGGGAGTGATCACTGCCAGAGAAACCGACCAGACTGCGCATTCGGTAGACCTGCTGCCGACCCTGGCGCAGACAGCAGGGATTTCAGCCGCTGATATCCAGACGGACGGTCTCGACCTGTCACCACTCTGGCAACCGGGACAAACTTTAGCAGACCGTGACCTCTTCTGGCGGATGGGAAATAATCGTGCTGTCCGTCGCGGCCAGTGGAAACTCTGTCTGAAAAACAAACGCAGTGAACTCTATCACCTGGAAACCGATCTCGGCGAGCAGCATAACCGGGCAGCGGAACAGCCGGAAATCGTGAAGTCAATGAGTCAGGCCTTGAAGGAATGGGAAGCAGATGTCGACACCAGCGCGAAGAAATTCAGTAAGTGAAATCAGAAACGGACTGCATTTGATTTCAGGTTCACGAGTGTTCTGGCTGATTGTCTGCCTTGTCTGTCTGACTGTGTCAGTGCAGGCCGCGGAAGGGGGGCGACCTAATATCATTTTCATTATGGCCGATGATCTGGGTTACGGGGACCTGGGTTGTTACGGCCAGAAGCTGATGAAAACGCCCCACATCGATCAGTTAGCCGCTCAGGGAATGCGGTTCACTCAGGCTTATGCAGGCGGTTCCGTCTGCACGGCTTCGCGGGCTGTACTGCTGACCGGACTCCACAACGGGCACACTCCCGCGCGGGACAACATACCCCATTACCCGACCTATCTGCAGGAAAGTGATGTGACCATTGCCGAGGTGCTGCAGAAGTCCGGCTACCGCTGTGGTGGCGTGGGAAAATGGTCTTTAGGAGATGCAGGCACGGTCGGGCGGGCGACGAATCAGGGATTTGACATGTGGTTCGGCTATCTGAATCAGGACCATGCGCACTATTACTTTACCGAGTATCTGGACGACAATGAGGGCCGCCTGGAACTGAAGGGGAATATCAAAAACCGCCAGCAATACAGCCACGATCTGCTCACCGACCGCGCGCTGCAGTTCATTCGCGACTCCGCCGCCCAGCCCTTCTTCCTGTATGCTGCTTATACACTGCCTCACTTTTCTGCTAAAGAAGAAGACCCGCACGGTCTGGCGGTGCCGGACACGGAACCATATTCAGGCCGGGACTGGGATGAGAAGTCGAAAAAATACGCGGCGATGATTCACAGGCTCGACCGCGATGTAGGACGGATCATGTCTCTGGTGAATGAGCTCCAGTTACGCGAGCGAACGCTGATCATTTTCACCAGCGATAACGGCGGTCATAGAGGCGTGCCCGCGCAATTGCATACGAACGGCCCGTTGCGCGGTTTTAAACGGGATCTCACCGAAGGGGGAATCCGTGTCCCGTTCATCGCGAACTGGCCCGGCACAATTCCCGCAGGCAAAGTGAGCGACGAAGTCATCGCCTTCCAGGACATGCTGCCCACCTTTGCAGAACTGGCGGGCGCCAAGGTTCCCGCTGATCTGGATGGCATCTCAGTGCTGTCCGCCTTGCGGGGGGAGCCTCTCAAAGTCAAACACGAATATCTCTACTGGGACTACGGTCACTGTCGAGCCCGCTACGATCAGGCGGTACGCTGGAACCACTGGAAAGGCATCCGCCACGGCCAGCAGGGTGAGATCGCCCTCTACAATTTAGACCAGGATCTGAGCGAATCAAAAGACGTCGCCGACCAACATCCCGAGGTCGTCCAGCGGATCAACGAGATCATGAAAACAGCGGCAGTCCCCGACCACCGCTACCCCATCGGCACAAAATACAAAGGCAAA
>JAGQQP010000545.1 GCA_020426085.1 Planctomycetaceae bacterium
CTGCAGAGGTCACGCCCGGCGTATTCACGCGAATCAAATTCGGGCAGACCGGACTGTAAGCCGCCAGCGGTGCCTGCACACCCTTGGCAATCAGGATCTGATACGCGGCAGGTTCAATGCCACACGAAGTCAACTGTCCCAGGCTGAACGGGGGTGTGCGATGACTGTTGAGCATAATCGTCAGGCCGAAGTCGGTTTTAACGACCGCTGTGGGGCCCATATGAAATTCGGTTTTACCGCCGTGACGGACTTCCGGTTCCTTAAAATGCCCGTCGTGCACACTGACCACCGTCACGTCAGCGACGAGCGGCGGACCATGTTGATCGTCGGTCTTGCCTCCCATTTTCAGCTGCGAGAGACTTGCTCCCGGGCCGGCGGCAATGGCCTGTTGTGCTGCTTCCGGATCGTAGAGACAGGCAAAACTGACGGGGCCGCCGCGCTGTTTGATCGCATGTAAAATCGTCGTGCCGTCTGCCGGGGAACCACCGCCGATATTATCCCCCATATCCAGAAAGCAGACCGGACCCTCCAGCTGTTCCGCTCGATCCAGGGCATCATCAATACCGATCAGATGTGCCTGGAATTCATCGCGACGCTGAATCAACGTTTCACCCAGTTGGTCTGCCAGCTGTTGTGCCAGTTCCCGATCGTTGTCAGTCACGACAATGAAACCGGAACCCATTTCGTGCACGTCGGCATAAGGAAATCCCAGGATGATGCTGTTACTGAGCACACCCGGTGTTTTCAGCATTTCATCTGCCTGAAGATAGAGTGAGGCACACGGTTCAGAGGACGTATGCTGTCGTTCAATATTAATCGCCACGGGAACCAGGCAGGCGGCCTGCGTCGGTTTGACTTCCCCGTTGAGAATGCGTTGCATCAGCCGGGCCGCTTCGATACCCCGATCCTTCTGATCGATGTGGGGATTGGAACGGTACACAATCGTTGCGTCGCAGGCATCGATCATCGCCTGTGAGACATTCGCGTGTGCATCGAGAGTGCAGACGATGGGAAGATCCGGTCCGACAGCATCGCGGACCTGTGTCAGCCAGTATCCATCCAGATCGCGGGCCCCTTCACTGACGCCTGCACCATGGGGGGCGACCAGCAGACCATCCAGGGGACCTGCGTTTTTCAATTCTTCAAGCATCTGTTGCAGAAGTGTTTCGACCGTTGGCTGCGTGATTGTACCGCCAGGAAGTGCCCGGGCTACGAAAATCGGCACCGCTTCGATGTCCGTTTCCGCCAGACTGGCAAAAAATCCGCCGATCTCATGAGCCGCGTCTTTAAAGATCGGGTAGATCGCATCCCCGGTTGCCCGCACATCGTATTCAAAATCGGACAGTTCTGTCGCCGTCTGAATAAACGTATTGGACTCGTGTTGCAACGCAATGATTCCGACACGCATCACCGGCTCCTGTTGAAAAAATAAAATTCGGACTGCCGGAATTCCAGAAGAAAACGAGCAGTTATATCTTAAAATGGAACGCAGTATTCAGTATAATGGAATTCAGGTCTGGTTGCAAGCAGCCGGTGAATCCTCCGTTTTCCGTCTTTCTGGACGTCCATTGTCATGCTGGTCACCAAAGAAGTCACATCGCTGGGTAAGGCATTTCTGGTGCTTGAGGTGCTGGCTTCCGCCGACGGACCGCTGGCTCTGCTGGAAATGGTACAGGAACTTGGACTGCCTAAACCAACCGTGCATCGAATTCTTAAAGAACTGGTTGAAATGGGATATGTGAGCCGCGTTGAGAAAGGCATGTACCAGATTACGCCGAAACTGAGGCGGCTGGCTTCCGGTTCTCTGGAAGACCGTTTAACGGAACAGGCAGCGCCCCTGTTGAGGGAACTGCATGAGCAGACCGGGGAGACCGTCAATCTTGGTGTGTTGCGAGGCACCCATGTTCGTTACCTGAGTGTGCTGGAGAGTACGCATCCTTTGAGACGGATTGTCGAGCCCAGCAGTGCCGATCCGTTTTACTCCACTTCCCTGGGCCGGGCGATCACTTCACAACTGACGGATGATGCCTGGGATGCGTTGATCGCGCGAACTCGACTGGTGGCCCGAACAACGGAGACCGTCATCGATACCAGACAGCTTCGTAAAATTCATCAACAGACTCAGGCCGACGGTTATTCTGTCGAACAGGATCAGAACGATGTGGGCGTCACCTGCATCGGAGCGCCCCTTTACGAGGGAGAACAGATCGTCGCTGCGATCAGCCTGAGTGTGCCAACCGCACGTGCCGATGCGAAAGCGCTGCAGCGATTCATCAAAGCCGTGGTGCGGACGGCGCATCAGATTTCTTTACAACTTCAACCCCAGACATGAGACAACCATGAATCAGCCACAACCGGAAACGATCACTCTCGACATGATGCGGGAACATCTGCACTCAGCCATCATTTGTGATGCACTGGATTCGCTGGGTTATACGAATCAGTCGCCGCGTAAAGAACTGCTGCCGATGACAGTAGAATCGGTCGTCGTGGGACGCTGCAAAACCAGTCTCTGGGCTGACATGTACCACGTCGATCCGAGCCCTTACGAGTTGGAACTGAAAGCGGTGGACTCCATCAACGCCGATGAAGTGTTTATTGCCGCTGCCAGCGGTTCGATGCGGTCCGGCATCTGGGGTGAGCTGCTGTCGACCGCCGTCAAACACCGCGGCTGTACCGGTGCGATTATCGATGGTGCGGTTCGCGATGTCAGGCAGATGCGATCCATGCAGTTTCCCGTCTGGGCCGTGGGTACGTCACCTTATGACAGTAAGGACCGTCAACGTATTATCGATATTGATGTGCCCGTGGAAATCGGTGGCGTCTGCTTTGCGCCCGGCGATCTGGTCTTTGCCGACGTGGATGGGATTGCCGTCGTACCCCAGGCAGTCGAAGCGGAAGTGATTCAGTCTGCCTGGAAAAAAGTGCACGAAGAAAACACGTTCCGCGACAGCATCAAGAATGGCATGTCGGCGACGGAAGCCTTCGCGAAATACGGAATTTTATAATCTCAAACACTAATCCGTTTTCGCAGGGTTCCACCAGGCATCCAGTAACCGTCGCAGTTCAGCCAGCGACGCGGCGGACTTCGGATCGTGGATGAGGTTCTGGGTCTCACCCGGATCGTGTTCCAGATCAAACAGCACATCGCCGGACGTATAATCGTTCCAGGTTTTTCCCTGCGCATTCGGGTTATGTGAAGTGATCAGTTTCAGATTTCCTTTGCGAATCCAGCGGTGTGCGACTTCGCGTTCCGGCTGGTTCAATGACGCAGCATCTCCCGGAAAGACTTCGCCGTACACGGCGCGGTCTTCAGGCAGTGTCGTTTCACCGCGCGCGGAAGGGAGCAGATTCACTCCCGGTAATGCGGACGCCTGTTTCCCCTGCCCGGCTGCATGCAGCAGTGTGGGCACAATATCAATACTGCTGACCAGAGCGGTATGCGTGGCTGGTTTGGTGTGCCCGTCCCAGCGG
>JAGQQP010000546.1 GCA_020426085.1 Planctomycetaceae bacterium
CCCGTCTGAAAGCGGGAACCGCTACCAAAATGGTGTTGAACATGCTGACGACCGGGGCGATGGTGCGCGTGGGCAAAACGTATGGCAATCTGATGGTGGATTTGCGGGCTACGAATCAGAAGCTGGTGGACCGTTCGATTCGGATCCTGATGGCATTTACTGACCTGTCCCGCGATGCAGCGGCGACTGTGCTCAAGGATTGTGGCGGCAAATTGAAAACGGCGATCGTGCATGTCAAACGGAATGTTTCACCCGCAGCGGCTGATGAACTGTTGAGCCAGGCAGAGGGGCATCTGCGACAGGTTCTGGAAAAGTCTGAGTGATATGAATCTGCAGTCGAAACAACTGGTGCTGGGAATTGACGGGGGTGGCTCTAGCACCCGGGCTACGCTGGCGGTGGTATCGGATGCAGCGGACCTTCACGTTGTCGGTCGAGGGGTTGCGGGGGCTTCGAATTTCAATTCCTGTGGCTGGGATGTGGCGACGCGAGAGGTCCAGCTGGCAATTCAAAGTGCGTTTGAGTCGGCAGGAACCGAAGTGCATCGCGTCGCTGCGATCTGTCTGGGGATGTCGGGAGCGGGCCGCAGTGCCGAGCAGCAGGCGTGGAAACGCTGGGCTGAGGAAAGCGGCGTTGCAGGACAGGTGAGTGTCGTGACAGACGCCGAGACCGTGCTGGCAGCCGGGACTCCGGACGGAACGGGGGTGGCGCTGATTGCCGGAACCGGTTCACTGGCGTTCGGGAAAAACGCAGCAGGAGAAGTCGCACGCGCCGGAGGCTGGGGGTATCTGCTGGGTGATGAAGGGAGCGGATATCAGATCGCACTGGCGGCGATGAAGGGCATCGCGCGCGCCGTTGATGGACGTGGTCCCGAAACCGGTCTGCAGACTATGTTTCAGAAAACGCTTGTGTTGCACGATCCGCGGGAACTGATTGGTTATCTGTATCAGTCTGGCAGAGAGCGGAGTGAAATTGCGGGTTTGTCGCGACTGGTGTTTGCAGCAGCGGAACAGGGGGATGCGGTTGCGCGGACGATTCTGCAGCAGGCCGTCTCTGAACTGGCGGAACTGGTGGAGTCGGTTGTGGTGCAGTTGTCTTTTACTGGCGGTGGTTATGGGTTGGCATTAACGGGGGGCATCCTGCTGCATCAGCAGGATTTTCGCGTTTCTTTACTGGAGCGATTACGGGAGCAGGAACGGGAACCGGCGTCGATTGAATGCGTGGATGATGCGAGTCTGGGGGCGGTCCGACTGGCGATCAATGGTTTGAAACACAAATGAGTCAGAGTCATTCAGTCTGCGGGAAATTCTGAGGGGAGTTGCTGGTGCTTGATGGAGTAGGGACTGCATTGCTGTTTCCAGCCACCGTCGACGGTGATGGTTGTGCCTGTGAGATAGCTGGCATCATCACTGGCGAGCAAGACGATGACACGCGCGATTTCGTCAGGCTGTGCCCAGCGGCGGAGGGGAATCATGTCTTCCGAGCTTTGCCGGACGGGATCTGTGCCTGACTCCTGTCTTTGAGTGGTGTCATATTTTCCCATGGCGGTGTCAATGGCACCGGGATTGACGCAGAGGACTCGGATGCCGGAGGGACCGTACAAGGTTGCGAGTTCGTAGGTGAGTGAGTCGAGGCCGCCTTTCGCAGCGACATAGCCGGGACTGATACCGGCCGCCATCTGTGACTGGATGCTGGAGACGTTGATAATGACTCCCTGTTTTTGCTTTTCCATCTGTTCGGCACACCAGCGTGAGAGAAAAGCGGGAGCCGTCAGACAGACTCGCAATGTTTTTTCCCAGCTGGCGAGATCGATTTTCCGCATGGTGGTAATCTCGCGCCAGGCCGCGTTGTTGACGAGGACATCTATGCGACCCCAGCTTGAGATACATTGTTCGACGGCGGCTTGTGCATACTTCAGGTCGGAAAGATCGCCGAGACAGGTCAGGAATTGTGCCCCGGTCTGTTCGATACGGCTGGTGACGGGCTGCAGGTCTTCTCCCGGGAGTGCCAGCAGCACGCAGTCATAACCCTGTTCCGCGAATCGAACCGCGGTTTCACCGCCGATGCCTCCTGCGGCGCCGGTGATCATTGCTACGGGTCGCTGATTCATCATTTCATCCTTTATATTTAAAGCTGCCGGAATTCATGCAAGCGGGGAGCGATTAAGAGTGTTCTGTTTCCAGCAGCACTGCCAGCCATTCGTTTTGTTCGACATAGGGTAAGGTGCGGAGGCCAAGGATGACTCCGGTCTGTTTTGCTGTGACCGTGGTGATCTGATCGCCGGTGACAGACGAGATGGTTCCCAGGGAATCGCCGGCCTGAATGTGATCCATCAGTTTGACAGCCGGTTCAAAGAAGCCGGATACCGGCGCGTTGTTATGCAGTTGCAGATGTCCGCTCTCGCTACGGTCGTCTTCAATATGGTACAGAGGCGATTTCCGTTCGATGGAGATTTCCAGCATCTCCAGTTCTTCCATCACAGAGAGGCAGCCGGACGTGTAACCGGCAACGGCTTCCTGATTACAGCCACTGCCGCCCCCCCATTCGGCATAGATGGCGGGGACACCCAGATCGCGGGCTGCGGACAGTGAGCGACCATCCAGATGAGCTGAAGTTCCCCAGACGACGGGGAGGTTGAGCGCGAGTGCCATCCTGCGCTGCATGTCCAGAATCTCTGGATTGGGATGCAGGGTGTAACCGGAGAAGGGGGCCAGATTGGAGATCACGCCTCCGGTATGCAGGTCGATCAGGTAGTCGGCTGACTGAATGAGTTGGGTCGCCTGGCTGGCGATCTGCTGGGTAATGGTTCCCTCGGATGAGCCTGGAAAGGTGCGGGCCAGGTCCAGATCATCCGGTCCGGTCCGGCTGGTTCGTTCGTATGCGGGCTCATTCACGACAGGAACGAGAGTGACTTTGCCGGTTAATTTTGTGTTGTCGATGCTGGTGATCAGCTTGCGGACGGCAGCCATCGGTTCATATTCATCGCCGTGGATGCCTCCAAAAATCAGCAGGTGAGGACCGGACTGAGTACCTTCAATGACCACGGTTTGAAACAGACTCGGTTCAGACATGGAATGATTCCAGACAGGAAGGAGGCAAATGCGGGATCAGCTGGGACGATCAATTTTCCAGTCGATCTTAGCAGTACTGCGTAATGACTGAATGGTTTTGTCCCAGAGGGAGCGCGAGAGGCTGCGATAGATTTCGCCGCGGACATCTTCCAGGCTGAACTGTCCGGGGTGTTTCTTATTCAGTTGGGCGATGTGAATGCCAAACGGGGTTTGAAACGGATCGCTGATGGTACCCTCCTGAAGTGGAAAAATATTCTGAGTTAAGACCAGAGGCATTTTACCGCGATAGGCGGAAGGTACGAGTTTCCCGCCATCCTGTTTGCTGGGAGCAGCCGAATATTTGGCTGCTGCTTCTGCAAAGGTGAGCTTGCCGTCGAGGATCTGCTGGCGGATGT
>JAGQQP010000547.1 GCA_020426085.1 Planctomycetaceae bacterium
TGCCGTTCCAGAGCCAGAGTGAGATCGTAAACTGATCGCTCAGATCATTGATGCGGGCCTGCAGGCGATTACCGGCAAAATGCACTGCCCGGTTGGTTTCACTATCCTTGCAGAATGATTTCGATGCCGGGCCTTCCAGGAAATAGGCGATGGCAGGTTCATAGAAGGCATCGCGCTGATTGCCGGAGATATCGCGGGCACGCGGACCGTTGAATTCATCCAGTCGCCAGTATGCTGCCGGTTTGAGTGCGAGAATCGTTTCTACAGCTGGTCCCCGACTCTGCTGATAGAACTTGCGGCGTTGATTGGTGACTTTCTCCAGCAGTTCCAGATCGGACTCGACGATGCGTGGTTCAGCCAGAACTTCCAGACCTGCCGATCGGGCCGCCCAGGTATTGTAGCCACCCAGCAGATGCTGTTCGGGGGGAGGAATGTAGCCGTCGCCACCATTGGCCAGTTCAATGACCATCGTCTGTTTGAGCGGACTTTGTTTTTTGAGTTTAAGGCCGGTGAGGGCATAATTTTCATTGGGAGTGGTCGTGATCGCAATATCGCCGATACGCAATGCCTGGGTAACGATCTCCGTAGACTGGCGTTCGTGCAGAATCACCTGCTCGCGTGCGTAGATTTCTTCCTGGGTTTTGGGAAGGCGGTCACCCAGTTCGGCGACAATGCGTTGTGACCACTCCAGCAACTGTTTATTGGGGACGCGATAGTTCATCTGCAGGCGGTTTTCTGCCATTTCGATGTCGGCGTCTTCGAGGTAGTTGATGTTCTTATATGCCTGTTTGGTGATTTTGATCAGACCGTTTGCATATTCGTTAATGTCATCGTTGATCGCCCATTGATCTTTGGGCTTTGTGTAGTCACGGCGGTAAATGTCACCACTGCAGCCATGCGACATGATGGCGACAAACGGGGGCGCATCCTTCGCGTCTTTTTTACCGAGCTGTTCCTGCAGGCCATTACAATACAGGCCGAAGTAGTCGGCAGACAGCGAGGCATCACCAAAATAGTGCATGGAGAAATTCGCCAATAGGGCAATCGGACGCCCATTTTTTGCACGGAATGAGATCAGCGATAGTTGTGGATCTTCCGGACCGGACTCGCCGACGGCGTTATCCCAGTTGGTACCGGCATGCATGGTGGCACGGACAGTGGGGTTTCCGAACGGATCATTGCGGAGCCGATCGGGACGCAGGATCCAGCGCCTCAGAGCAGTATAGTCGGCGGCGTTTTCCGAACCCCAGCCGACTTGAGCCGGTTCCAGGTTGGCTTCAGCGGCGGCAATGGCATCAACCAGTTTTCCTCTGAGGAAGGGGACGTAATTAGGGTCGGCGTCGGTTCCCAGACAGGCCAGACTGGAAGGGGCTGAATGGGCATGCGTCGCGGAGATCAGAATATGGTCGGCAGGAATTTTAGTGCGTTGTGCAGTCAGTTTTTTGACTTCATCCAGCAGGGGACGTGGCAGCATGCAACTGTCGACGACAACAATCGCCAGCCGCTCTTCTCCGTCCGCGACGACAATGGCGCGGGCATTCACTTTCGTTTTGACCGTACTCACGCTGCGGCTGGTCATGCTGCCGTTCACGAGTACAGGAAATTGAGTCGGTGTGACATCTACGATGACGGCGCCTGCCTGAAGTTCGGCAAATGCCTGCGAAGGTATCAATAGTGCCAGGGCGGCAAGCAGGAGCGGGGCGAGTGGCGATTTCATAAGAGGGTCCTTTTTGATGGTCAGCCAGTGAGGTCTGTTTTGATAAATCATCACCATAGAATTGAGTATAACGTCCCGAATTTCCGGGTGAAACGCATATAGTTAAAAATGTTAATTTAATGGGCGTTTCAAAAAAACCGGCTCAGTGGAAAACATTGAATTCTGTTATTTACTTGTCAGATCAAAATTTGGCTTCGTGAGTTCCCGCCTGATCAATCTGAGTCGTCAGGCCACTGGATGTGCGACTGGCGTATTTCGCGGGAATTTTGCTGGCTGCTTTTTCCTTTGGCTGTTCTGCTAACGCCATCGCATTTTGTTCGTCGACCACCGGGGGGGTGATGGTGATTTCGTAGACAGAACCGATGTCGGCCTTGGGAAATGAAACCGAGTACTGACCGCTGGCGTCCAGGTTCGCATAAGCGCTCTCCCCGGTCTTAGGTGAGGTAAACTGGATGCTGGCTTCCTGTAGAGGTGAACCGTCTAATGTCACGATTCCTTTGATTTCTACGGCAGGGCGTGAGTCGCTATCGCTACCACAGCCTGAGATCAACGAAGCGGAAATGAAGCAGCAGGCCGTGAGGTAAAATAAATTATGGTTCATGATGCAGTTCCAGGTGAATTGAAAATGATACGATCATGATCGACTCTGATCGTATCATGGAAAATCAGTCAATAAGCAGCGCGGGAGTGTGTGACAGTTGCTTACCACTCGCCTACAGTCTGACCATCGTCGCGGACACAAAGCTTCTGGATCAGAACCAGGTTCGTGTTGTCGCTGAGAAATCGAGTTGCACCATCACCGAGCAGAACGTGTACCCCTCCGGTGTGATGGGAAGTCAATGGTGTGTTCCAGTCCCACTTGGCATCGGCTTCTGTTCCCGTTGAACGCGGATTAGGGCTATGGAAGACAGAAGTCACTCCAGTGCCGAACTTATGCAGGCCGGCCCCTCCGGCAATCCATTGAGCAACGGTGCCGGTCACGCTTGTTCCGGCCCAGCCTGAAGTATAAATTGACTGGTTCAGTCTGGGAGAAACAGTTGAGCTGCGTGACTGCTCACCAACAATAATGGTATTGGAAGAGCCATCGGTAATATCGCGCAGTCCACGGCATTCATTAATCAGCAGACAACCAGTGTTTGTGGCATAGCTGAAGTACTGTGTCTGATAAGAGACATTGGTTCTTCCTGCCGGATCAGGATACGCGCCCATGATACCGACATACTGGTGTCCCTGTGAGCCCTGTCCCAGTTCGCCATTGGCATACTCGAACTGGGGAGAAGCACTGGAGGGGCACATGAAAATCGGTGTGATGATTTTGTCTTTGAAGTACAGTGTATCACCATTGTAAGTGCCGCCGCCCCCTTCCCAGAAATCGACGTCTGTGTTCGGGCCGGTTTTGGTTTTCTCATAAATATTGGCCTGATCCATGTAAGGCAACAATGCGAATCGCCAGTTGTTGGGCTGGTCGTTGGGGTAGCGGGATCCGATTGGGAATTTGATATACACATCATGATAATTGTGCAGCGCCAGTCCGATCTGCTTCATATTATTTTTGCATTGACTGCGGCGGGCTGCTTCGCGGGCCTGCTGAACGGCAGGCAGGAGCAGGGCAATCAGAATAGCAATAATCGCGATGACAACCAGTAACTCAATGAGTGTAAAAGCAGAACGACGCGTCGGACGCGGAGAGAAAACATTCATGGGGAGCCTTTGTAACGTCTTTAGGTGGGACA
>JAGQQP010000548.1 GCA_020426085.1 Planctomycetaceae bacterium
TGCGCCACCGCCAGACTTTCCAGATCAACGGCCAATGCGTCAAACTGTTCTGCCAGTTTTAATTTTTCGTCGACGGTACGAACGATTTCGTCCGTATTCAGAATCCGCCCGACATACAGCCCGTGCTCCGGATCTTCCGGGAAATGGACATCGTTCTGCAGTTCCTTTCCGTGCAGGTCACTCACCGAAGTCGCGACCACGATGTCGCCCGTTTTCATTTCCGGTTTCAAGGCACCAGAAAATCCCACCGACAACACCCAGGGGGGCGAATGCGCGTCGATCAGCGCCTGGGTCGCAGCCCGGGCGCGGGCAAAGCCCACCCCCGTCTGTACGACCGCGACTTTGATTCGATCCAGAAAACCACCCCGAAACACATACGAACCGCCGGTATATTTTTTGACGTGCTCACAGCGATCCAGAAAAGGCTGGATCTCCATCGGCAGAGCACAAACCAGCCCTATATCCGCATGCGCTTTATCGACTTCGGGTGGATTCAAGAGGCGTGTTCCTGTTCGAACTGAGTCATCATTTCAATTAACTTGTCCACACCTTCTGCCGGGAATGCATTGTAGATACTGGCACGCATTCCGCCGACACTACGATGGCCTTTCAGACCATCCAGCCCGGCTGCGGTTGCCTTGGAAATGAACTGGGCATCCAGGTCTGCATCGCCGGTCACGAAAGTGACATTCATCAGAGAGCGATCCTGTTTCGCAGCGGTCGCTTTGAACAGCTTGCTCTGTTCCAGGTAATCATACAGCTTTCCAGCCTTGGCCTGATTCTGCTCCTGAATCGCAGCTAATCCGCCCTGAGCTTTCAACCATTTCAGCACCTGTCCCAACACGTAAATCCCGAAAGTGGGAGGCGTATTGTACATCGAACCCGCTTCGGAATGAGTACGGTACTGCAGCATTGTCGGGATGTCAGTCGGCCCCTGTTCGATCAGGTCATCGCGAATGATGACCAGTGTCACACCACTGGGTCCCAGGTTTTTCTGAGCTCCCGCGTAGACGACTCCGTATTTAGAGATATCAATGGGACGCGAGAAGATATCACTGCTCGCATCACAGATCAGAGGCACGCCTGCTGGTACGGTTGGTTCGGTCGCGAACTCAGTTCCGTAGATCGTGTTATTGGAAGTGAAATGCACGTAGGCAGGATTTTCACTGAGGGATACTTCTTCAGGAATGTAAGAAAAATTCTTATCTTCACTGCTGCAGGCAACATTCACGTTACCGAAGCCCTTGGCTTCTTTGACCGCTTTTTTCGACCAGGAACCGGTCACCAGGTAATCGGCGGTCTGGTCTTTCTTCAGCAGGTTCATGGGAATCATGAAAAACTGGCTGGATGCTCCGCCCTGCAGGAACAGTACCTTGTAGTTATCGGGAACAGAAGCCAGTTCCCGAACCAGCGCTTCTGCTTCATCATAAACGGAGATGAATGCTTTACTTCGATGCGAGTGCTCCAGAACGCCAATTCCGGTATCACCCAGAGAAATGATGTCCTTCTGAGCTTGTTCCAGTACTGGTAAGGGAAGAGCCGCCGGTCCCGCAGAAAAGTTGTAAATTCTTTCTGTCATTTTAGATATCTCAACATCAGTTGCGGACTGATTGATGGGTTCAGTCCTGAGTCACCAGTTTTGTGTCAATATTACGGACGATACCGTACCTCTTGGAACCATCCTTGAGGATATTGGCAAGCGTTCGCTTGTTTTGCCATTCAGCATCGATATTATGGAGTCTGCTTTTCTTCATAAATGGAGCAGAGCTAAATTATCCAGAATTCCCAAGAATAGTCACGTTTTCCGGCGAATCATTGCCCTGTTTGATTGATCTGTTATTTAATGTCCAGCTCTCCCAATCCACTTTCCAGAGGACCCCGCGTCCAGTCTTTTCAACCTCCCCAAGGCGACCTGACCATCATGGCCGGCTCGGGAAATCCCATCCTGGCACAAGCCATTGCCGATGAGCTTGGCATCCGATTGACACCCTGTGAAGCCCACCAGTTCAGTGAAGGGAATATCTTCGTCCGGATTCTGGAGAATGTGCGGGGACGCGATGTCTATATCATTCAAGGCGTCCACTACCCTGTGAACGATAACTTTGTTGAACTTCTGTTCTGGATTGATGCCCTGAAACGGGCCAGCGCGCAGCAGATTACCGCGGTCATCCCCTTTTTCAGTTATGCCAAGGGGGACAAAAAAGACGAGCCACGGGTTTCGATCCGGGCGCGCGTCTGTGCCGATGCGATTGAAGTCGCAGGCGCCGATCGCGTGCTGACAATGGACCTGCACAGCCCGCAGATTCAGGGCTTCTTCAGTGTTCCCGTCGATCACCTGTATGGACGCCATGTCATCAGCGATCATATTCGCAAGTTGAATATCAAAGATCTGGTGGTCTGCAGCCCGGATGTCGGCTTTGCTAAAGAAGCCTCCGATTTCGCGAAGCTGCTGGGAACACCAGTTGTCATCGGCAACAAACTTCGCAAAGACCATTCCGAGACCGTCGAAGTCCTGGAAGTCATCGGGGAAGTCGAAGGGAAAAATGTGATCCTGGTGGATGACTTCACCATCACCGGACGCACCCTGATCAGTATGGCTGAAGTCCTGAAGAAGAAAGGGGCCAAAGACATCTATGCCGCGGTGACTCACGGCGTTCTGTCCAAGGGAGCAGCCGAGCGGATTGGCGCGAGTCCTTTGAAAAAAATGTTTATGACCAATACCCTTGAAACTCAGATTGATCCGCTGCCGGATAACATCGAAGTACTTTCGGTCGCGCATTCCTTCGCCGCCGCCATTCGATCAATTCACGACCGGACCAGTGTCAGTACGCTGTTTCCGGAAAAACGACCAAAGAAATAATGATCTCCTTTTGTAGCTTATAGTCAGAGAAAATCAGGACGCATGACGAAATCAGGCAAGAAGCTGACCCCGATGATGGAGCGGTATCTGGAAGTCAAACGCCAGAATCCGGGAACACTGTTGTTGTTTCGGATGGGCGACTTCTATGAGTTGTTTAACGAAGACGCGGAAATCGCAGCCCGTATTCTGGGCATCACGCTCACCAGTCGCGATAAATCGTCGAGCAATCCGGTTCCGATGGCCGGGTTTCCGCATCATTCACTCGACAGTTATCTTTACAAGCTGATCCACGCCGGTTACCGGGCGTCCATCTGCGATCAGGTGGAAGACCCCAAAAAAGCCAAGGGGATGGTCAAACGCGAGGTCACCCGCGTGGTTACTCCGGGTACCCTGACCGATGACGCCCTGCTCGACCCTCATGAAAATAACTTTCTGGCCAGCATCTACTTTGGCAAAAACGATATCGGCCTGGCCTGGCTGGAGCTTTCCACTGGCCGGTTCCTGACATCCAACACAACCGCCGAACATCTGGTAGACGAACTCGCCAGGATTCATCCCGCCGAATGTATTTTCGCGGAAGGCAA
>JAGQQP010000549.1 GCA_020426085.1 Planctomycetaceae bacterium
TTGACGTGTTAGAGTTACATAACCGCCAGGAGCTCTTTCAGATACTGGTAGATGCTTCCGCTCAGATCGTCTGGATAACCAATGCAGCAGGTATAGTCGTCGAAGACTCCCCCAGTTGGCGCGCCTTCACGGGGCAGTCATTCGAGGAATGGAAAGAGACAGGCTGGCTGGACGTGATTCACAAAGAAGATCAGCAATCTACTCTTCAAACCTGGCATCGTGCTGTTGAGAGCCTGGAATCATTCTCCGCAGAATATCGACTCTGGCATCAAAGCGGCGAATGGCGCTGGGTGCAGGCACGAGGTGTTCCCCAAAAGAACCGTGACGGATCGGTCTTGCGCTGGGTCGGAATGAATACCGATATCACCGAGCAAAAAGAAGCTCAACAGGTGATACTGGAATCCCGCCGACAGCTGCAACTGGGCGTAGAAATCGCCAATCTGGGACTGGGTCGTGTGAATTATGCCAATAACAGAATCACATTGACTCCTGAAGCTGCTGCCATTTATGGACTGGGTAATGATGAAATTTCAATGACACGGGAGGAAATGCTGGATCTCTACCACCCGGAAGATCGCCAACATGCGTCAGACCAGATTGAGGAATGCATTCGGGAAGCCGGGGAAGGCCGTTGCGATCTGGAACACCGTCTGATTCTGCCTTCGGGAGAAATCCACTGGATCAGCGCCCGCAAGCAAATTTATTTTGACCGGAGTGTCGAGCCGGCAACACCTGTGTACGCAACACTGGTCGCTCAGGATATTACAATCAATAAGCGGGAAGAATTAAACCTGGCATTCCTGGCTGATCTGCAGACAAAATTAATTCCGCTGTCGAATGTCGACGATCTGATGGAAGTTGCCGCCAGAGAAACCGCAAGACACCTGGACCTGTTCCGCTGTCTAATCGTAGAATTCGATGAAAATGCGGACTATGCCGATATCCTGTGTGAACATCATGCTGACTCGTTGCAGACGATTGTAGGAAAACATCAGGTTCTCGACTTTCATACAGAAGCCGAAAGGCAGAAGCTGCTTGCCGGTCAACAGTTTTATCTCTCAGACACACAATACATGGAGCAGCCTGCTCCGATCGCAGAGAAATTCCGATCGATTGGTGTTCGCGCCTACTGCAACTCTGCTTATGTGACGCCGCAGGGAATCAAATTCGTTATTTCTGCTCTCAAGCGCGATGTATATCAGTGGCGGGCGGATGAATTAATCTTACTGCAGGAGATTACGAACCGGCTCTGCATTCGTATTGAACGTGCCCGTGCCGAAGCAGAACTGGCGTATCGAGAAGCACATCTGCGGCGGGTCATCAATAACCAGCTGGGACTGGTCGGCGTGATTGACCACGAAAGCAGACTCGTAGAAGTTGCTGACGATTTCCTGAAGATCGCTGGTTTAACGCGCGAAGATGTGCTCGGTAAACATTTCGCCGAATGTGATTGGTGGACCTACGACGAAAACGTCTCGCAGAAAATGCGCGAGTCAATGAAAAAAGCCTTTGCCGGTGAAGTCGTCCGCTATGATGTCCCTCTGTTTGCAGCAGGCCTGGGAGGTCCGGAGCGAACACTGATGATCGATTTCATGATCTCTCCGGTGTTTGGCAAGAATGGAGATGTCGAATATCTGATTCCTTCCGGCGTCGATATCAGCGAACGTGTCGTTGTCGAAAATCTGCATAAAGAGACCGCAGCACGGCTGGAATCGATGTTTAATTCTGCCGTAGATGGAATGATTACGATTGATGCTGCCGGAAGCATGGGCTCTATCAATCCGGCGGCCCTGGAACTTTTTGGCTATGAACAGGAAGAACTTCAAGGCCAGAACGTCAATATGTTAATGCCGGACCCCTGGCATGGCGAACATGATTCCTACCTCGATGCATATCTGACGACAGGTCAGGCAAAAATAATTGGAAGTAAACGCGAGGTCCAGGGGTTACGTAAAGACGGCAGTACCTTTGACATGGAACTGGCTGTCAGTGAAGCAATGATGCGCGGCGAAATCATGTTCGTGGGAACGGTACGCGACATCTCCGAGCGGAAACAGCGTGAATTGAATCTGTCTTTCATTGATGATCTGCAACAGCTGCAGGAAGCGAGCTTGAATACACAGGAAACCATGCAGCAGACCTGTGCCCACATCGCCGAATTCCTGGACCTGTCACGTTGCCTGTTGATTGAATTAGATACAGAAGCTGAAATCGCTAACATCGTCTACGAATACCATGAACCAGGCTTAACCAGTATCTCAGGCAGGCATACCATCACCAATTTTCTGGGAGAGGAGGAACGTGAGCCTTTCCTGGCAGGACAGTCGGTACTGATTGACGATACCCAGAATCAACACAGGAATTCAAAAACAGCAAAAAACTTTGCCGAGCTCCAGATTGGATCACTCCTCTCTACTCCTTTTGTCAGTGATAAACGTTTGAAATTTGTACTGACTGTCTGCAAACAGCAGCCTTACCACTGGCAGACTGGTGAGATTGATCTGTTACAGGAACTCGCGCCGCGTATCTTCGTCCGTCTGGAGCGTGCACGTGCGGAAGCTGCATTACGAGAAAGCGAAGCTCGTTTTCGTGATCTGGCCGATAACATGTCCCAGTTTGCCTGGATGGCAGACGAAAAAGGATTCATTTTCTGGTACAATCAACGCTGGTTCGAATATACCGGTACGACTTTGGAAGAGATGCAGGGCTGGGGTTGGATGAAGGTGCATCACCCGGAACACGTCGATCGGGTTGTCGAAAAAATCCAGCAATCCTGGGATACGGGTGAAATCTGGGAAGATACATTCCCCCTGCGTTCCAAAGAAGGAGAATACCGCTGGTTCCTTTCTCGCGCGATTCCTATTCGCGATGCCGCTGGCAATATCTTAAGGTGGTTTGGGACCAATACCGATATCACCAGCACCCGAGAACAGGAACAGCGCGTTCGCGCCAGTGAAGCGCGACTGCGTCTGGCCATGCAGGCAGCAAATTTGTCCTTGTGGCAGTGGAATATTGAAAGAGATCAATTTTTCTGGTCACATCACAGTCAGGAGTTTTCGAATAGAGAACCGGATCAATCTGAAGAGGGATTACAGCAGTTTCTGAATCTGATCCACAAAAATGACCGTGAAAACATCGAACGCAGTCTTCGAAATTGTCTGTCCAGCGGAAAACCGTTTCGCGCGGAGTTTCGTACCAGACAAAAAGAGAATACCTATGCCTGGGTTCTCTCAACCGCGTATCTGACGACAGACTCATCAGACAATTCCACGATCATGGTGGGAGTGAATCTGGATATTACAGAGCGTAAAAAATCGGAACTGGCGATCAGGCTGAGTGAAGAACGATTAAGAAATGCAGCCGAATCTGCAGGCTTCGGTATGCTGCACATCGACCTGGTGGAAGAAACGACATCGTTCTCACCTGAAATGAAGCGGAT
>JAGQQP010000054.1 GCA_020426085.1 Planctomycetaceae bacterium
AGCTTTAGAGGCCGGATTAGCTGCGACAGCGAAACTCGGACCGCCCAGCGTGTTAAAAGCAACAGCTCCACAAAGCAGGCTTTTCACCAGTGTTTTGTTGCAGAATTCTCGAAACAGTTTTGTGTTAAAGTTGAATGTCATGTCAGGCTCCAGAAGAAAAAGGTTTGTGTTTTTTTGTGGTTGCTCTCGTTGAGACAATTCCCTTACAAGCCCCCCTCTGAGTTGTGACACTCCAGAAGAGTTTTTTTCAGTTTTCCTGATGATTTGAGCCCAGTCCGAGGGAAGAATGCCCCGAATTCGTTCTAGAAAACCAGTTTACCCAGCTCATTCCTGGATTAACCATAAGACGTAACTTCAAATAATATAGGCATTTAAAACATGCGTTTCATCAAAACTAACTCATCCCCGCAAATTTAATCAGCCCGCGCAAGACTAGTTATGAAGAGAGTTTTGTACGGGAAGAGCCGGAATCTTTTCTGGTGTCGAATGACAGTGAGAGTTGAAATGACTTTCATGTCAGGAGACCTTGAGAATCGCATGACAACCTTGACTTTCCCTCGGGAATTTCAGTAAAGTAAACTTTAGAAATGATGTGCTCCTATGTATCAATGCCTCACAGCGATTTAATTGCTGAAAATCCCACCGAGGCCAATTCGACGCTGAAACTCGACCATAAAGAATTGAGGAGAGTCTATCGTGTGTCCCTTGGGTCGATTCAGCCTGTTTGCTCTCAGCTATCTACTCCTGGTTGTGACATCCGCGTGGGCTGAGCTTCCTAATCCCGTCCTGAAATCAGTATTTCCGCCAGGGGGACAGTCGGGGAGCACGATTGAGTTAACGGTGTCCGGTACTGGTTTGGATGAAGTTTCACGATTGATCTGCAGTCGGTCCGATATCGCATCTGAGAAAATTGAGAAGAACCGATTCCGCGTCAATATCCCCCAAAACATACCAGCGGGGTCCTATGATTTGCGGGTACTCTGTCGAAACGGATTGAGTTCACCGAGGACGTTCTTTGTTGGCAATCGATCTGATGTACTCGAAAGTGAACCAAACGAAACGTTTCAGTCTGCGCAAACTACTTCGCTGGACGTTTCGATCAACGGCCGCATCCAAAAAAAAGGGGACATTGATTTATTTCAGTTTTTTGCCAATCAGGGACAAAGCGTCATCATCGAATGTCGGGCAGAACGACTCGATTCAAGTCTGCGTGCGATATTAGAGTTATACGATTCCAGCGGGCGGCGGCTGGCCGTCAATCGAGGCTTTTTTGGAATTGATCCCTTGATCAATTTCAAAGTGCCCGCAGATGGCAACTATTTTGTCAAAGTGTTTGATCTCATCTATTCCGGAAGCTCTGACCATTTTTACCGGCTTGATATCGATACCGGTCCTCGCATGTTGTTTACGGTTCCAGCGGCCATTCAACGCAGTACAACCTCACTGGTTTCGATTTATGGCTGGAACCTGGGAAATCTCAAACAGGAATCAAATCAGGAGATCGCCAGCAGCAACTCACCCGAAATTGAGAGACGTCTTCTGGAACTGGGTGATGTCGAGCAGAAGCAACAACAGCAGGAAAAACGGAAAGATTCCTTATCGGATAACGAATTCGAACGGCTCGATGTAACAATCACACATCCTGCGGAAAATTATGCCAATCCATTCCCCATTCGCAGACGCAGTAATCAGGCAGATATGGATGGATTTGCTTTTCATTTCGCGAATTGCCACGCACCAATATCAATCGGATTAACGGATGTTCCTGTGATTCGTGAAAACGAAACACACCAGACACCCGGCACTGCCCAGGAAATACCTTGTCCCTCCGAAATCAGTGGTCAACTTATCGCGGGGGACGAGAGAGACTGGTATGCCATTCAAGCCAGACGAGGTGAGGTGCTCTGGATCGAAGCATTTGGTCAACGGATCAACTCGCCCGTTGATCTCGATGTAATTGTCATGGATGCTTTGGCAAAAAAGACTTTGAAACAGTTCAGTGATGAAGTAAAAAATAGCGAGGGGAAAAAATTTCCTTCCAGTCATCTTGATCCTGCCGGTAAATGGATTGTACCGGAGGATGGACGGTATTTGATCATGATACAAAATATTCGTGGTGGCCTGGATGATGACCCCCGGCGTGTCTACCGATTCAGTCTCAGACGTCAGGACCCTGATTTTCACCTGGCAGTCGTCTCCCATCAAGCGGAACCCGCTTCTCTCAACGTAAGACGCGGCGGTCGTGCTGTTTTGGATGTGACTGCTTTACGCAAACGGGGGATGACCGATTCCATTCGAGTGAGCGCCAATAACCTTCCTCAAGGAATTCGTTGTCCTGACGTCTGGTTGGGCCCGGGGGAAGATCGGGCATTGCTCACGGTGACCGCTGATGAGAATGCATTATCTTATTGGGGAAATCTCAGTCTTACTGGTTTCTCTATGCAGAGCGGAACGAAAAAAGTTCGTGGCGGAACCGTCGTACGAACAGACTTGCCGAACGGATCAAGTCGGCTTACGACAGAAATCCCACTGGCAGTGACGGGAGAGGCTCCCTTTAGAATTACCGCGGATGGGCATGAAAAACGGAAGCATGATCTGTTTGGTGAGATGAATATTCGGCATGCTCCCGGTTCTGTTCTCGACGTTGCGGTTTTCCTTGACCGACGTAATCTCAGTGATAGAGAACCGGTACGACTGAAGGGAGTGGGGATGCCTGACATGATTCAAAATCAGACAGCCACGATCCCTGCCGGTAAAAACAAAGGTTATCTCAGTTTTTATTTACCGCCGTATCTGCCGGTCGGACAATATACAATCACAGTCCAGGCACAAGCTGAAGTCGCACAGAAGTCTGACACAAAGCAGAAACAGTCTCTTGTTGTCTTTAGTAACCCTGTGACCTTTGAAGTGAAACCGGCCGCTTTTGTCGTCGCCGTCGATTCTGATGCCCCCCGAAAGATTCGACGCGGCGAAACAATCCAAGTGAAATATTCAGCAAAACGGGTGAATGGTTTCATTAATAAAATTCACACCGAACTCGAAGCAGCCGACAAACTTGATGGGCTGCGAGTGCGGGGTGTCACTTTTGTCGGACAAAGTGATCAGGGAACCCTCCAGATTATTGCGAATGATGATGCTCCTTTAGGAAAACAGCCTTTCATACGGTTGTCCGCTGTAGGGGTTGTAGAAGATCAGCCAGTGTATCACGGAAGTTGTTTCCTCGATCTGGAGATTACTGAGTAGTCTTTTAATTAGCGAATCGAAATCTTATGTTCCGCTTCAATAAAATGTTGAACTTCACAGAGTGGCACCCACTAGTTGCCTGGCTGATCGTCTGTGTGCTGATGCTCCTGAATGCCGATCTGCAGGCTACTGAGAACACAACTCGAATAAAACTAGACCAGCCGGAACAGAAGATCTATTTTCTCACGGATGTGGTTCCTGTACTCACCAAGCTGAATTGCAACAGTGGCGGTTGTCATGGAAAGTCGACTGGCCAGAATGGTTTCAAGATTTCCTTATTGGGATTCGATCCTGAATTGGATTATGCTGCAATTTCTCTGGAAGCGCGAGGTCGGCGGATTTCTCCTGCAGATCCAGATCGGAGTTTATTACTCTCAAAAGCAATCGGCAGAGTTCCGCACGGTGGTGGCAAGCTGCTGAAAATTGATTCAGAAGATTATAAAGTACTGCGCGAGTGGATTCGACAGGGGGCACCTGGCCCCGATCCTGATGCTCCGGTGCTTTTGCGTATCGATTTATCGCCAGGAGATCAGGTTTTAAAACAAAACTCAAATTTGAAATTACAAGTAGTCGCTCACTTTTCAGATGGTAGTCAGCGTGATGTGTCCCGTCAGGCAGTATACGAATCCAATTATCCCGAGGTCGCCACTATTGACAAGCAAGGCCTTGTGACGACTCAATCTCGTGGCGGACTGTTTGCCGTGATGGCTCGTTTTGGCGATCAAATCGCCGTGTTTCAAGGTGTCGTGCCTTATAACTCATCAGAAGCCTCTCAGCACAAAGCATATCCGTCTCCTAGGAAACTCTCGAAAATTGACCAGCATCTGGTTGCGCAATGGAAAAAACTGGGGATCACGCCTTCGTCGCCGGCTGACGACGCGACTTTCATCCGTCGCGTAACGCTCGATATCTGCGGCACATTACCAACCGCTGATGAAGTGACTGCATATCTTTCGGATACAAGCCCAGACAAACGACAGAGGTTAATCGATCGCCTGCTGGAGCGTCCTGAATACGCCAGTTATTTTGCTTTGAAATGGGCCGACATTTTACAAAATCGTGGAAGTGGTTATTCCACCAGTAAGCAACGGGCGGGCACGATGCTGTTCTCAGCGTGGATTCGTGATTCCCTGTTATCCAATAAGCCATATGATCGCTTTGTCTCTGAAATTCTCACTGCCACGGGCAGTCAGGCAGAGAACCCGCCGGCAATCTGGTATCGATCAGTCCGTAACACTTCCAATTATGTGGAATCAATCGCCCAGTGTTTTCTGGGAGTCAGAATTCAATGTGCTCAATGCCATCACCATCCAGCAGAACGCTGGAGCGAAAATGATTACTATGCATTCGCTGCCATTTTTAGCCGCGTGGGTCGCAAGGGGGGATTTGCTGATGCGGAAGTCCCCACGAATGAAATCATTTACCTCAAAAATAAAGGTGATGTCCGAAATCCGCGAACCCGGGAGCTGATGCAACCTCGTCCGCTGGGGGGACCTGACTTCTCAATTTCCCGCTTCGACGATCCGCGCCAGAGCCTGGCGAAATGGATGACAAGTCCGGAAAATCCGTTTTTTGCCCGCACAATGGTAAATCGAATGTGGGGACACTTTTTCGGTCGTGGAATTATTCATCCCATTGATGATGCACGCAGCACCAACCCGCCCACAAATCCTGCATTGATCGAAGAATTGGCCCATGATTTTTCTACTAATGGCTATGACGTGAAAAGATTGATCCGGGTCATTACAAACTCCTCTGCTTACCAGCTTAGTTCCGTTCCCAATCAGACGAACCAGGAGGATACACAGTGCTTTGCCCGCTATTATCCGAAACGCCTTTCTGCCGAGATTCTTCTCGATGGCATCAGTCAGGTTTTGGATGTTCCGACCATCTTTCCTGGTGGACCGGGGCAATTCCCCGAGGGAATGCGGGCTGTGAATTTGCCTGACGAGAATGTGCGATTGAATTTTCTGGACGCGTTTGGGCGCCCGTCTCGTACTTCTGCATGCGAATGCGAACGGACAGATGCCCCTGCTTTGTCACAAGCTCTCGAACTGGTCAATTCAAATGAGATCCAGCGGAAGATGACAGATAAAAACGGGTATGTCGAGAGACTCGGGACAAATACGAAATCGCATTCAGAAAATGTACGTGCTATTTTTCTGCGGACATTTTCACGAAATCCACGTGCGGCAGAAGAAAAAATGGCCGTTGAATATCTGAATTCCGAAAAAAGCCGACAAGAGGGATATCGTTCGCTGTTGTGGGCACTCCTGGCCACGAATGAGTTTATGATGAATCATTAAACGCAGTGACTGGCAAAGTAAATATCAACAGACTTTGGAGACCGAGTTTATGTTATCCGTTTCAGGCACGCGAAACTCCGACTATGACGGATTCAGCCGCCGTAATTTCCTGCATCTGGGAGCACCTGTTTTGGGACTGGGGCTTGCTGATTTGTTAAAAATACGCGCATTGGCGAAAGAAACGGTCCGCCCCAAAACGAATAAGTCTTTGATAGTGTTCTGGACACATGGCGGGATGAGCCAGCAGGACACGTACGATATGAAGCCAAACGCCCCCGCGGAATATCGCGGCATGTATCGTCCGATTGCAACTTCCGTTTCTGATATTCACGTGACAGAACGATTTCCGATGCAGGCGAAAGTCATGCAGCATATTTCGCAAGTCAGGTCAGTCCATCATGAAAATGGTATTCACGCACCTTCTGCGCACTGGATGCAAACAGGTTATTTTGGCCCTACTTTGGCACGCAACGCGCCACAAAAACCGTCCTTTGGCTCCGTGATCGCGCGAACTGTAGGAGCTCACGCCAAGCATATGCCGCCTTATGTGACGATCCCCAAGTCTGAAGCCTTTGGTTATCAGGGGGCCGTTTATCTGGGAAAATCATATAACCCGTTTGAAGTCGGCACAGATCCCAATTCAAAATACTTCAAAATCCCAAATCTGGCTCTACCAGAAGGATTGACTTTGAAAAGCGTCGAATCGCGACGTGAACTGCTTAAAAAGTTTGACACCCTGAACCGCGATGTCGACAAATCAGGAGTAATCGAAGGTCTGGACTCTTTCAAGACACAAGCATTAGAAATGGTGACAGGCGAACGAGTTCGCAAAGCCTTCGATTTGAGCAGTGAGGACACCAGACTCCGGGATCAGTATGGACGTCACAAATACGGCCAAAGTGCGCTCCTGGCCAGACGACTCGTCGAAGCAGGGAGTAGCTGTGTGACCATCAACACCGGATACTGGGATCACCATGATGCGATTGAAAAAGGCCTCGAGGAACAATTACCCCCTTTAGACCGTGCGATTGCCACACTGATTCAGGATCTGGAACAACGTGGCATGCTGCAGGATGTTCTGATATTTTGTGCGGGTGAATTTGGTCGTACTCCCATGATCAATGGCCACGCCGGGAGGGATCACTGGTCGAATTGCTTTACAGTGATGTTTGCCGGAGGAGGAATTGAGGGAGGACGCGTCGTCGGGGCCAGTGAAAAATTTGGTGGTGGAGTAGTAGAACGTAAAACGACCCCGATGGATCTGCTGGCAACCATCTATCAAAAGCTGGGGATTCCTCTGGATACGCACTTCAATGATGCTTCCGGACGCCCCACAAGCATCATCGACACAGGACAACCCATTCGCGAGTTGTCTTGACCGACGCCATGCTCTCAATCAGGGAAGACGGCAATTACCGGTATGCTGCAATCCGTCGGGTACAAAAAAATGTCGCCCGTTAAGTCCCGTAGTCAATTGATCTTTGAAGACAAAACCTTGTGAAAGAACTGACGGTGCAGTTTATCATGACATTTCAGATATTTCGCGAGACTTCTCGCGTCTTGGGATTATCATATCATTTCGGTAACAAAACGCAGGTCTTCATTGCCGGCCGAAATGACTTTTCCCAGATGGGAGATTTATTTGCCATCAATACAGTGTGCACTAGAAAGTGACTGCTCTACTTGAGAGGGATCTGAATTTCATAGTAGAGGGGATCGCCCGATTCCGACTGCATCGGATTGAAGTTTGAGGTAGACATTCGCCATTTCCAATTATCAAATACACGGCGAGAAGATTGATCTGGAATATCCTCAAAACCGGTAGCAACTGGCCGACAATCTTCTCCGTCTGAGGAATTAAGAGGTTCCATTCGCATATCAGAACGAAGAATACGGCGTTTCGCTTTCTCGCGCAGGCGTTCATAGAGAGGCTTGTGCGGCATCTCCCAGCGGTTTGCTACTGTCAGATGGCTCACGGGAATCATGGCAATAATATCTTCCATGAGTTCCAGTCCATAGGTAGTTCCATTTTGCCCTGATTCATCATCTTTGTTGTAATACCTCTTGACTGTCGCGTTATGGCTCCCATGGTGTCCGACTTTGTAGAGTCGTGTTCGCTTTAACAGATCGAGAGTATCAATGGTTTTGCCGTCGACTTGAAATTTAAGATTTCGCCAGGAAATCCAGTTTCCTACCTGAGCATCACCAACGAATAAAAAGACATCGCCTTCACCAGGATTACCAGTTTCCAGTGCGAGTACCAGAGAAGTATTGTTTGTGTCACTATCGAGATGTAAACCGAGTGTGTTTGCCGACATCAACCAGTCCGAATCAATTTTTCGCCAATCCTGCCCCTGAGCCTGGTAGTTTTGCTTTAGAAACGATCTGGCATCTTTCCACTTTTTTTTCAATTCTTTTTCCGATTCATCTTTCGATTGTTCTTTCGTTTTTTTGGGATATGGATTCAGATTTCCCCGAGAATTGATTTCCCACCCCAATTGATCGAATGGTTTGCGAATATAATCCGGAAGTCCACCATCGATACCCAAGGCAGGGCTATATGCAAAACCACTCAGGTTGGCAGAGGGTGTCAGGTACGTTTCGTGATAGGAAGAATGACCATGCTCATCCTTCTCGCCACGGACTTTCGTCGGCAGGTCTTTTTTCAGCAGTGTAACGTCAGTTGGCGGTCCCAGTACATACGCTCTTAACTGCGGTTGATTCATAATTGGAATCACTTCACCGGGAGTACAATAGCAGGTGTGTTCTGCGCGTAAACGCAGCAGATTAATAGCGAATTCACACATCGTTGGTTCTGTCCGTTCCTGCTCCACACCAGCCTGTCCGGCAAAACCACCTGTTCCCTGACGTATTATCCCATCGCGTTCAATATCAACTGCTATTTGTTTATTTACTGGTCTGGACTTCAGCTCTTTGAAAATATCCTGCAAATTTTCCGGTATATCATCCTCGGGAACTAAATGAAAATCGTGGACAGCTTTTAACTGCTGATAGGGAACATGCTCGTCAAGATTCACCGCTGTGCTTTTGAGAGATTCATATTTTTCCATTGCCTTGTCAATGATGTGGCGAGCTGTTCCATGCTTACTCCGCAGTGCATCAGCCACGTCGTCTCCGACTTTTTCTGTCCAGGCTGCATAGAATTTTTTAATCTTAAAACCACCATTAGTGTGTTCTTTCAGAAATGGAGATTTTTTCAGCACAAATCCCGAAAGATGGTCAACGTGCTCGTGCGTGCCTACAACTATATCAAGACAACCACCTGTAACCTCCCTGATATTTTTCATAACCTGGCGCAGGCGATCTCCTCCATTTTTCTGCCAGCTGTGCACACCACAGTCAATCAGAATGTGGAAAGCATTTGGTTCTTCTTTCGGTTTTGTATTTTGTTCTTCTTTCTGCTTTATGGAAAGTAAAAAGCAATCCCCCAGACCCTGGCGGTACATCCTGATCTGTAATAGTCCTCCCTCTGATTCATCAGGTTTCAATTCACCCTGATCAGCAGCAGGCGATTGTCGAGTTTCCGTTGAATCATGCTCTTTACGCGATTTATTTTGGGCCATCAATATGCCTCATACTGTTCTGCGTGGCTATGCACAAATGACAATGCTTCGGATTGACGTTGCTGTTTCTGGGTCCGCTTTGACAGGCCAAAACGAACGATTGCCTGATACCCGTGAATTTCGATCTGCTTCCGATAAAACGCCATCTGATTTTGAATGCGGCGCTCACTCAAAATATTTTTAACGATGCTGTATTCGATTACGCCCTGATCCGGATTGAGGATCAAACTACACCCTCCCCGATGGCGAAACGTCAGTTTCTCAGGTTCATCACGATCATAATGGTTGTAGTCCATCTGAACTCCGTATGTATCAAGCAGGGGCAAACGTATGCTTTGCGTCAGAATGACCAGCAGTTCCGTTTGAGTCCTGCCATCCTGATGAACTCTCGTCGTTGGCCGAAGAGAGAAGACTTCAATCGGAGGTTTTTTGTTTTGTTTATTGAATAACTCTGGAATCTTTACCTGGGTAATATCAAATCGGTCTTTAAGATAACGTCGAATATCTATTCCAAATGTCCCTGCAATTTCGTGAACCAGATTGTTAAGCTCCATATTTTCAGCTAGTTTGAGTGTAAGAAATCGATGTCGCAGCCATTGGTGAAGAAATTTCTTAAAGACTCGTTCATTGACAAAAATGGCTTCACGAATATCACGACCTGACATCCGGGCTTCACTTCCTACCCCCGTCCAGATCGCTTGCAAAAGTTTGTCTGCAGCCCGGTCAGCATCTTTTTCATCTCGTTTTCCTTCATAGGGATTGATCATCAAAAAGATTTCATTCGCGACTTCCTGGCTTCTACTGTTATTCGGTGAGCTTGTCTTTGTTCTGTCAGATGGGGATACATCAGGCTCCTCTTCGTCTTCCTTCGGAACAAGATGATCGGCTAATTCTGACATTCCTCCTTCCGCCTGGTATAAACCTGCCATAGATCGCATCAGGTTACGAGGTGGTAAAAATCGATTGAGAGTTTGTGGATCCCAGTTTCGCTCCTTAAACCTGACCCAGTGTAAAGACTCTTCGCCCAGATTATTCACATCGTGAGGAAAGATCCCGCGCGCCCGGAATGCTTCGATAAAAGCAATCCGGTACTTCGCTGCATCGTTAGGATACAAATCCGAATCCGCAGTAATGAGCGCGCGTAAATAATCTCCAAACGTGATATCGAGGGGAGGGAGATAGTCTATCGCCCGAATACAAATTCTGAGGACCCGTTCTGCTGCATGTGTTGCTTCTTCGGCAAAGCGATTCGTTAAGTCTGGATGAATATCCCCATCCGGCAAAATACCAGTTCCATTGGTCGCAAGTCGACGTAAATCTCTGACCCGGTTCTCGAAGATTCGGATAAAAGCATCGAAAACAGCAGCTACCAGAATTGCGCCGCGCGCGTGAGGCTCAGTCGTACGACCGAGTTCTTTCGGGTTTGGAGCCTGCCTGTTTCCGAATTCATCGAATTGCCCTAACGCATTGCGAAGTGCGCTACCTCTTCCCGTAGACCTTGCGAATTGAGCTGCCAGTTGTGCCAGAAGGTTGTTTTTCTGCAGATTACCACGAGTTTTTTGAATCTGATCGTTTAACAGATGGGGGATCGAAAAGTGCTGAAAAATAGCAACGATATCTGATAAGGCTTCATGAAATGCGAGCATGTCTGGATTTGAGACGGAGTCGAGCAAACGGCGATTGATCCCGTCGAGGATTGCGTGTGTAGTTTCATGCGCAATAATATCGTATGAGAGACATGTAAACACCAGACCGCCGGGAAGTTCCTCTCGTGGGTCATTCGTTTGAGCATTGAAATAGCCAAACAATAAAGCCACTTTAGCTGGAGAATAGTAAGCGTTATCTTGCCGTATCGCGTGAGGATAGATCCTCAACTGGGGGACGAATCGTTTCTCAGTCTCTCTAATATAACCTCCTTCTTCGTCGATATAACGTTCTCGCCACAACATGCGACGTCCCAGGATTCGTTCAAAATTCTCAATCGTTTTCATCGCCACCGCATAAACCATCTGCTGATGAAATTGAGGATTACTCAATGACGGCGTATGTCCGTTATTTGCAAGAGAACTCCGTGAATTCAAATCGACGGGAGAATATAACCGTCGGCTGGCCGGATCGATATCAATCACCTGTAAATACTCGCCAACGGGACCAGCTTCCAGTTCTTCCCAGCGAATGCTGAGTTCGGAAGTACTGATTTCGAAATTATCCAACTGAATGGCCATCGACGGATCGAGCGAATAGACACGCAGTTTCCGAATCGAAGGGGTATCAGAGAAACTGTTCATCAGCCGATTGTTTCCTGTTTACTTTGAATATCATAATCGAAAAAGTTACCTGCACTCTCATTCGCCAGTACAGAATCGAAATTCTTATCACCCCAATCCGGCCTGCGGAAAAGGGAAGTCGGATGGTTTTTTATAACCTGGGTCAGGTAGATGTTTCCGAATCGCAGCGTCACAAACCGCGTATCCCCAATTCATCAGGCGCTGCCGAATAATGGGTTTTAATTTGCCGAGTCGCGTATCGATTCTGGCCAGATCGGTCGTTTTTCCGAAATCGCATTTGAGAGAGTTAGACAGTTTATAATTCGATATGTCAGTATGGATTCCCCAATATGTTCCCTGATGAGGGTCTGCGGGATTTTTAAAATCTTCGATAACAATACGACGTCGCAGACTGCATACCTGGTGTTGGAGCAAATCGATCAGCCGTCGAGAATGCCGTGCCCAGTCATCTTTGGGATTCAAATCGTCTGCCATGTTCTGCCCCCCATCACTGATCAATACCGTTTTATATCGCTTATAAACGGTTTCTAAACCGAGGTTGTCATATACCCCTCCATCTGTGAGAACTGCATCGGTCCGCAGTTGTTTCACAGTCGAAGTCAGTTTGGAGGGAACGCCTGGTTTGAATCGAAAGCGATCCAGTGGCAATCGAAGTGGTGACAGAAAGGGAGGAAAGGCAGAGGACGCTGCTACAGCGGTCGCCACAGGTATATCAGGCTTCAATATCATTCCCACTCGATAGTCAGCCATATATGGTTTTGAGAATCGCCATACAGAACCGGTTTTGACATTGGTTGCATTGAAGACAAATCGTGGTTTATCTGGCAGGTCCTGCAAAGACATTCCCTGGAAAAGTAGTTCGTCGTAAGAGCTGGCTACTTCGTCACTGATGTCTGACCAGGGATTGATAGCCCCCCAGGCAACTGCAGAATAATCAATCGTATGATTTGCGAATTCGCAAATCGGTTCGACCACATTCTCCAGCATGCTTGCATTGCTGAAATGATCACTTTTCAGGGTATTCCATTGAAGTCCTAACCAGGCATTGGTAATTGATCCCCCCGAAACACTTGAGATTCGATCAACCTGCTCCAGTAATCCCAGTTCGTTGAGCCGAATCAGTGCACCAAGATGAAAGATCGCGGCACGGTTGCCCCCACCTGATAAACAGAGGCCGATTCCATCTTCAAGCTTCGATGGTGCTTCATCCTCATGAAGCGGGGTTTGTCCATCAATGGATTCTTCCTGATGATTCACTGGTGATTGCATTACTTACCCCTTATACATATTGCCAAAACGACCACATATATACATTTCAATTGTGCATTATTGTGCACTATCGCAAAGGTAAGCAACTAAAATTACTCAAATACCTGTTTTTTTCTGTCATCAATAAATGTAGATATAAGCAGAATTTGTAGTACCAGACAGGAATGCCAGTGTGAGATACCTGCCAATGGCTCTCTTGAGGACTATCAATGCGAATGCACGCCGGTGTCCGCAGTTACTGACAAATACGTAGTAATACGGTTAGGAGCAGATAGCGATTCGAAGTGTTGCAAGGTTGCTTGCGTATTCTGTTTCGCTGTTCAAATTCTCTATTCGTTATAATTAAGAAATCCTCCGTCACTGGCCAGTTTTTTCTGTTTGAACGAGACGGTGAATCCGGCTATTTGATCTCTGGAAATATGGTTTCTCGAGGAAGAATTCCCAATATGGCTTTTTGTGTAATGTAAACTTTATACACGATGTGAACAAACTCTTATTGCGACCTGGCCTGGACCACTAAACACTTCTAGATTGTGTCCAGTTTTACAATAGCGTTTCCAGGGAAATCTGGACTAAGTAGATTCGATTGCGAGACGCTATATTTTAATGTGATGCGCTCTAGTCAAACTGGAGAATTGAGAAATGCCGTCTACCTTACGCTGTACCTTGATCGTACTCATCACTCTGATATCAGCAACTCCTGGAATCTGTGATACAAAATTTGATGAGACAAAGATCTGTCCTGTCGAGACTCCTTTTAGTGCGTTACCCTCTGTAACAGAAATCACCAGAACGACCTCTGAAACAAAAGTAAATGAGGAAGATCAATGTAAAAATAAATCAT
>JAGQQP010000550.1 GCA_020426085.1 Planctomycetaceae bacterium
GGTATCAAATTTTCCGGCGACAATTAAAACCGCGTTATCGGGCTGGTAATATTTTTTGTAGAAGCTTTTCAGGCGGTCTATGGGAACACGCTCGATATCGGCACGGTTACCAATCGTGGATTTTCCGTAGTTATGCCATTCGAAGGCGGAAGCCATGACTTTCTGCATCAGCATGCGGGAAGGGCTGTTTTCACCCCGTTCGAATTCGTTGCGGACCACCGTCATTTCCGAGGCCAGGTCTTCCGCTTTCACATAACTGTTCATCATGCGATCGGCTTCCATCTTGAGTGCAAACTCCAGATTGTCCTCGGTGGCCGGCAGCGTTTCGTAGTAATTGGTTCGATCGTACCAGGTCGTTCCGTTGAACTGGGCACCGCGGGCCTGCAGTTCTTTGGGAATATTCTGATGGGTGGGCGTCCCCTTAAACAGCATGTGCTCCAGCAGGTGCGCCATCCCGGTTTCGCCATACCCTTCATGCCGGGAACCGACCAGCAGGGTCAGATTCACAGTCACTTTGGGGCTGGACGGGTCTGGGAACAGCAGCACTTTCATGCCGTTGGCCAGGGAATACTCGGTTATGCCTTCAACGGTCCGAATTTTTTCAGGTGGGGCAGGGTCATCAGCGGCTGTCAGAAATGATTGGGAAGCAAAGCTCATTACGAAAAGTACCCCTGCGGTTAAACTCCATTTTTGTCGATTCATCATCCGATATTTCGCTCCACTAGAGAGGGTCAGCAATTTTGTCAGTCCTTAACTCAACAGCATCTTCAATTCATTGTCCGAATTATAGGCGATTCCCGAAGAGGCAACAATCACTGACTCCGAGAATTCACCGACTTCAGTTCGATTTACCGGCCTGTTTTAAAAACGTGGTGCCCACGCCAATCAGCATGCCCATCCCCAGGCCCCCGGCATGCGCCATGTTGGCAACGTGACCTACAATCTCATCTAACGCGCCAGTCATACAGAGAAAAAACCAGCCAATCAGAATCACGACCATGTTGGGGGGAATGTAAAACGGAGACTGCGGGTCAAACTGGCTCTTCATCCACATATAACCAAACATCCCATAGACGACGCCCGACAGACCTCCAAAGCCTGGCCCCGACCAGTAAAACTGAGCCAGATTAGAGGGTATGGCAGTAAAGAGCACCAGCAATGCCAGTTTAGTACTGCCACGATTGAACTCAATCGCACCGCCGAGTTGATAACACATCATGCAGTTAAACAGGATATGTGTAATGCCGAAATGCATAAAAATCGGTGTCACCAGCCGCCAGACTTCTCCTTTGCGGATATCCAGCAGATACGGGCTGTAACGGATCATATTACCTGACGTTTGAAAGGAGCTGATGCTCAATTCCTGCCTGATCTCGCTGTTGAATTCATTCGACTGCATTAACAGGAATACGACCACTGACACACCAATCAGTAGCGATGTCACCGGACAGCGGCTGGTAAAAGGCTGATTCCAGGTCTCACGGACATTCACCTGCTGGCGGGCACTGTCTGCTGCTTTTTTGATTTTCGATTCGCGAATGGCTTCCGCCTGCCGCGCGGCGCCCTGGAATTTTTCGGCGTCAGGATGCGCGATAAATTCATTCAACTCGACTTTGGCATGTTCGACCTGATCTTCATCGTAGACCCAGATCGACCACTGGTCGACAGACTGTTCCACCTTGATTTCCACACCTGTCGTCAGCAGATAGTCTTCAAACTGTTTTGCCTGCTGCCCGGAAGGAAGGGAGCCGATTTTTCTCATTCTATTTTCAATCCATGCCTGATGAGCGCAAGACTGGCATCATCCTGAGACCAGATTACCCCTGAAGAACCGGGAATCATTAATCCTGTGCTAAAGCAGATAAATGTTTTTGAACTGATTTTTGTAACGTTGCATGATCAGACCACGGAGCATAATGCGCCCGCATCACAAATCCGTACGCTTCGCCTGGCCGATAATCGGGGATAAACCACTGAAAATCCCAGGCAGGATTCTGGCCGCCCCCTCCGGTTGGTGACTGTGCCAGCCAGACCTGATCACGATCTCTGAAGAGTTGAGTATAGGAATAATTATCACGAATACCATAGTACCATGGCTGGGAATACCGGTAAGCAGACGGATGATTCACCAGGGTTAACGGGAAATCCGCAGCCAGTTTTGGAAAAAATGTCGCGTGCAGCGGAGGATGCGTACTGTCAACTCCATGCGAAGGCGTTCGCGCATGCAGCAGTGATTCCCGTTGATTTACCTGATCCTTCGGTTTGCCGTAAAAGTGAATACGGCGATCTTCCGGTGCCTGAATATAACTGGCCCAGAACAGCCCAATAAACCCGTTTTTGAACAGAGCGGCGTGCGGGATACATTCGAACGTGTATTCCAGTGTCCCGTCTTCCAGAATCTGATACCGGCCGCAGCTCTCCAGTTTCCAGTTCTCAGTGGGAGGCTGGTACAACTCGACCGTGTCTGCAGAAATGATCCGCAACTGCATCGGGAATTTGCGTGGCTCGAATTTTTCCTTCAGACTGGTGGTACCATCATGGATGTGCTCAAAGTTCAAACCAGCCAGGGCAGGGATAAACAGATTTTCTTCCTGCCCGGTCCACTTGAGTGACGCCACGCCGTTATATCCGGCGCGATGGCCTGGCAGTGCTTTGGTATCAACGGCAGAATTGTCAACGATGATCGCCGTGACGTTTCCCCGTTTGAGGGTCACCGCATGCTGGTCTGTCAGCTGATATTTGATTTGTGGATTGGTGAGGCTCGTTCGCCGGGGCGCGGCAAGCGGATGCGCGGCACAGAGCAGGGGAACCTCGATCAGCAGCATCAGCAGGCAGAAACCCGGTTTCATCCAACTCACTTCCAATCTCCGATCTCAAAGGAATTTAAACGGGCCACTGCAGTTACTCGGACGGCTTCACGGTCTCCAGAAAATTGCGAAACTCATGAATTCTGCGCAGATCAAAACCTTCGGGGGACTTTTCCAGCAGATAGTCGGCATCGGCCATCGCTTCGGTGATCCTGCCTGTCTGGTAACGTAAGACAGCCCGCAACCAGCGTTCCTGCATCAGATCTTCGTCGATGGCAATCATCGTCTCGACATACCGCAGCATCGACTGCATGTCCTCATCGTCCCGCGCCAGATTCAGCAGATTCCGCAGCATGCGTTTGATGATTTCTTTTTTGGGCTGTGCCTTGAGAAACTCTTCATCAAATCGGCCACTGTTTGCGGAGACGATCATCGCTCTGGCCGCTTCCTCATTTATGATTTCGCCCCCCTCGAAGACGTCGACCAGCTCTCCCTTTTCAGCCGTCGAGTTCACGCGAACCACAAAATGCCCGGGCAGTCCCACCCCTTCGATGTCGAGCCCCAGGCGTCGCCCGAGTTCCATGTACAGGATCGCCAGAGTAATCGGCAGCCCCTCGCGATCTTCAATC
>JAGQQP010000551.1 GCA_020426085.1 Planctomycetaceae bacterium
AACGGAAGCAGGTCTGCGCACATTCATTGACAGCGGGTGGCCGCGAATGCAATTCGCGGTTGTCGAAGACAACAGGAAACTGTCAGAACACGGTCACAATCCAAAGAGCTGTCTCCGATTCCCTTTTGAGCCAGCAGCGAAGGTGCGGCCCGATACCCTTTCAACAGGTCCTCGGGTGGCAGTTGACCGTCGAATTTTCCCAGCACTGGTTTGTTATCGAAGAGTTCCAGGTGGCTGGGACCGCCCCCCATAAACAGAAAGATGATATTTTTTGCCTTGGGAGGATGGTGGGGCTGATGCGGAGCCAGTGGATCTTGCGTTCCATCAGCTTTTGAACCGGCGGCATAACCCGATTCCTGGAGCAGTTGATTGACGGCAATCGCTCCGAGACCGACTCCACATTGTTCCAGGAACCAGCGGCGGGCGATGGGATGTGCTGGATGATTTATGTGATTCATTCGTGTCACCTGTTTCATTTATCTCGATGATTCGAGGTTGGTTATTCTTTCGTGATCGTTTCGTCCATGTTGAGCAGCACCCGCGAGAGCGCGACCCAGGCTGCAAAATCCGCTGGAGCATCTTTGACTTTTTTCTGCTCCGAAATCTGTTTTGCTTCTTCCGGATGTGAATTGAAGTATTCACGCTGCCGGTTCAGGAAATCGGACAGTACCTGTTTTTCTTCCGCTGACGGATAACGGGAAACACAGCGTCGGAACGCAGTTTCAATTCGTGATTCATCCGAATTTGTTTTGGGTGAAAGTGTTGTCTCTGCGAGTCCCACCGCACACTCCATAAACAAGGTTTCATTGAGAGTGGTCAAAGCCTGCAGCGGCGTATTGGAACGGGTTCTTTTCACGGTGGAGATATCGCCATTGGGCGCATCAAATGCCTGGAGCATGGGGTAAGGAACCGAGCGGAATCGGAATGTATAGATCGCGCGACGGTAGCGTTCGGAATCTTCTTCCACATTCCATGTTTTCGGTCCATAACTGGCCGGTTTGTCAAACAGGAAGGCGGGGGCAGGCGGATAGACAGAGGGACCGCCAATTTCCGGGTTCAACAGGCCACTGGCCTGCAAGGCAAGATCGCGGACGATTTCCGCGTCGACACGATACCGTGGCCCTCGCGCCAGCAGGCGGTTGTACGGATCTTTAGCATATAATTCCGGGCTGACCCGGGATGACTGTTGATATGTTCGGGAGGTCACAATCAGCGTATGCAGCTTCTTCAGATCCCAGCCTTCGTCCATGAACCAGACTGCCAGCCAGTCCAGCAACTTTCGATGCGTGGGCGCGGCGCCTTGAGAGCCCAGGTCCTCACTGGTGGAAACGATCCCCTGGCCAAAGTAAGCCTGCCAGACCCGGTTTACTATGGCACGAGCCGTGGTTGGAGACTGGCGATCGACAAGCCAGCGGGCAAATGTCAAACGATCAACGGGGGTCTCTGCGGGAAGTGAATTCAGGAAACCGGGAACACCTGGCTGCACCACCTGTTTTTGTTTCAGGAAGTCGCCACGATCCAGCAGATGGGTTTGTCGGGGTTGAGGACGTTCCTGGTAGACCAGTTGAGTGGTCCCTTTCGGGTGCCGCTTCCAGATGGCTTCGATGCGCTCGTTTTCTGTTTTCCATTCAGGAACGGTTGTCCTCCAGTAACTGAAAACCAGGTCCTGTTGACGGGGTGTGCGTTCTGCATCAGGAATCGCCAGAATCTCTCTGACTTGATCGGGAACAGGATCAGCGTGTGCATTCGAGCTGTTGCTCCAGGAAATGCGAAAGCGACCGAGATTCATCGTTTGATTGTTGTCACTGTTCCAGCCACCATGCATCTGCACGAGACTGATTTTTAATTTGCTCCCTTCTGGATAGCCGAACGGTTTCTCGGCACGAAAGACCGCTTCGTGGGGCTGGTTCTGTCGCCCTGGTCCCGCGTCGATTCCCCAGGCGGTCGCGTTGTCTCCGTCAATCGCATAGCTGACTGGCCCTGTGAAGCCGCGAACTCCTTTTTTATCTTCATAGGGATACTGCAACTGCAGACGGGGATTACTGAAATCCGCAGTGGCTTCCGTGAATTTGATATTGGCTTTCTGCTTGGGGTCCTTAGGATCTTCGACAGACAGTTTGATGTCTGTGAGAGCACACAAACCGGATGTCGCGCGACCAGGGCCGCCTGCTGGCAGGTTGGGGTGATTTAACAGTTCCAGTCGGATGGCGGTGATATCGGAGGCATTCGTTTCAGCTTCAAAGTTTGAAGTGAATCGGGATGGTGCATAACCCTGCGCCAGCATGGAATGATCGGGCTGTTCAAAGTAGCGCTGAGAGTTGCTGTCAATATTTTTCAGTTTCAAAACATGCCAGACCGGTTGATTTTCTTTGACCTGCTTTTCCCAGGCAGCCATACGTTGCGGCCAGTCGGGTAATGTGTTTTTGAGCGACTGTTCAACCGACCTGATTTCGGTCAACAACTGCTCCCGCTGCTGCTGTTCTTCATCTGTATAACCCCGCATACTGGCTTCGTATGAGTTGTTAATACAGGCGAAGATCTGATAGTAGTTTTCCTGCGTCAACGGATCGTATTTGTGGGAATGGCACTGGCTGCACTGCAGTGTCAGTCCGAGAATACTTTTTCCGATCGTATCCATGCGGTCAAACATGGCAGCCATGCGAAATTCTTCCGGATCGATGCCCCCTTCTTCATTGAGCATGGAATTACGCATGAAACCGGTAGCAATTTTCTGATCCTGTGTTGCCTGCGGAAGCAGATCACCGGCGACCTGTTCGATAA
The DNA here is from genome assembly GCA_020426085.1 of Planctomycetaceae bacterium. Taxonomy (GTDB): domain Bacteria; phylum Planctomycetota; class Planctomycetia; order Planctomycetales; family Planctomycetaceae; genus Gimesia. Next base: position 2,782 of record JAGQQP010000551.1, read on the forward strand.
TAAACTGATCGTAAGGCATATTCTGATTCAAGGCATCAATGACCCAGTCCCGATAGAGCCAGACTTCGCGCGGGGCATCTTTTTCATAACCGTTGGAATCGGCGTAGCGGGCTGCGTCGAGCCAGAGACGTCCCCAGCGTTCTCCGTAATGGGATGAAGCCAGCAGGCGTGTTACCTGTTTCTGGTATGCATCCGGACTCTTGTCTGCGAGAAAAGTGTCGATCTCTTCGATGCGCGGCGGCAGGCCTGTCAGATCCAGACTCAATCGACGCAGGAGCGTCGTACGATCTGCGGGCTCAGAGAAAGAAAGGTGTTGCTGTTCCAGTTTTTCCAGGATGAATGCATCAATCGGGTTTTGAATTAATTCCGGTTGCCTGACTGCAGGGATCTCTGGTTTAACAGGTGTTTGAAAGGCCCAGTGTGAAGCCCAGGGAGCGCCGGCTTCAATCCACTTTCGAATATTTGCGATATCCGAAGCAGACAGTTTTTTTCCCGAATCAACGGGGGGCATACGCTCGCTTTCATCCGCGGCAGTCATGCGCTGATAGAGCAGACTGTCGGCGGGCTTCCCTGGTACGATCAAAGCCTGCCCGTTGTGTTTTGCAAAAACTGCTTCTTTCAAATCGAGTCTGAGTTCTGCTTCGCGGTGTTCGG
>JAGQQP010000552.1 GCA_020426085.1 Planctomycetaceae bacterium
GCCTTTTGCCTTGCAGGCGGCTGACTCGGAACAACAGGCAGACCCAGCAAAAATAAAGATAACCGGCGTCAAAACGTATCTTCTGCAACATCAACTGAAACGTCGGTTCGGAGTTTCGGTCTCAGTTCCCCTCGATCAGTTCCGGAAGACACTGTTAGTTAAAGTTGAGACCGACGCCGGATTGACCGGCTGGGGGGAAACGGCTCCGGTCGGTGGTGCCCGGGGAACGATTGACGATCAAATCGGACCACGGCTGATCGGTCAGAATCCGCTGGAACAACGAAAATTGTGGCGGATGATGTGGGGACCGAATTTCGGCAATGCACTGGCAGTGGCCGCGCTGGATATGGCGATCAACGATATCCGCGGACAGGCATTGAATCTTTCGGTAGCAGAATTATTTGGCGGCCGACTTCGTGATCGAGTTCCCGCATATGCCTCGGCGATGAATTACGTGGAAAATGAACAGCCGGAAGAGCAGTATCCCCGCGAAGCAGAACAACTGGTAAAGCAGGGGTTCAAGGCACTGAAGATGCGCATCGGCCGGTATCCAGTAGTGCGCGAAGCAGCGGTGGCTGCTGCGGTTCGTGAAGCAGTCGGGCTTGATATCAAATTAATGGCGGACGGGAACGCTGCTTATACGCTTTCGTCGGCACTGCAGATGGGAGAGGTACTGCACGATCTGAATTTTGAATATTTTGAAGAACCTCTGCCGCAATCTCCTCATTATGCCGGTTACGAAGAATTAAGACGCAAGCTCCCTCTGCCTCTGGCGGCCGGTGAAGGCGTCGACTCGCGGGGTAGCGCTAAAGAACTGATCGACCGGCAGTGCATGCACATTATCCAGCCGGACGTCAGTCTGTGTGGCGGCATCGGCGAAACCCTGTTTATCTCTGAAATGGCGGCGCTGTCAGGAATCCGTTGTATCCCACATTGCTGGGGAGGAGCGATTCTGATTGCAGCTACCGTGCAGACACTGTCTCTGATGCCCGATCCTCACTGGGGTTTTCCCACCGATACCCCCATGCTGGAACTGGATCAGTCGGAGAATCCCTGGCGGACTGAGATCGTCAAAGAACCATTCCAGTTAAAGGATGGTTTTGTAGACGTCCCCACCCGTCCCGGGCTCGGTATTGAGGTGGACGAAGCGATCGTCAAGCGGTATGCGATTTAAGAAGAGAATAAAAAATACAGGTGTCAGGTCCATTTAGACGAGACCTGACACCTGTATGACGAGCTTGCTGACGTTTTAATCTTCCAGTTTGAGAAACGCCACGGCGTTGTTGTTGTTCATGGGGATGATCAACTGCTTGTGTTTTGAATCGTATCCCATGGATGCGGCACTGGGAATTCCCGAGGCGATGACCTGAGCGGCTTTCCCGGGGCTGATCTTGGAGACACTTCCGAAACGCACACTGCTGACATACTTTGTTCCATCGGGGAGAATCACCAGTCCGTCGTTGCCCCCTTCGGCGGCGTGCTCGGTACGGATCAGTTTTCCATTGGCAGGATCGAATGTCATCACATCGTTGTTACCGACATTGACGACGACAACGTTTCCGTCCTGGTCGATTGCTACGCCATTGGGAATGTTGAGGGGGGCACCATCTACAAAGAGTGAAACTTTACCGTCGGCGGTGATTTTATAGACGCGGAACTCAGGACGCGAATTGGAAACAAAGATGGTACCTTCCTTATTAACCGCGATCCCGTTCAGGAATGTGGAACCTTCGACAGGATAAGCTTTCCCGGGTTTGCCTGTCGCAAGATCAAACGTGCGAACAACATCGATATCAGCCGTGTATAAAGTTCCGTTCTGGATTGCGCTGCCCAGTGGATGGTTGAGCGTTAATCCGTCTCGTGTCGCGCCGATCCATTTCGTGGTGTGGACCGATCCATCCGGGTTCAACAGCGAGACGTAGCCGTCGTTTTCTTCCTGGGTTTGTGGAACGCCGGCATTCATGACAACGATCAGATCGCGGGTCGGGTCGTAGACGCAGCTTTCTGCAAAACGAAAACTGCCATACACCTTCACATTGTCTGAGAGGGGAACGAACTTTCCGGCTTCGTTGACGGCTCCCAGCGGTTGTCCCGCCTGAAACGGTTTCGAAGACGATTTCTTCTGAGCCAGAGCGATATTACTCATCAGGCACATCGCGCCAAGGGTCAATACAAAGAACGCTTTCATCAGTAGTCACTCCTGTTGTTAATGGACTGGGAATCACAGAGATCCTGTTGAAGACCAAGGTACCCGAATTCCATTTTCCAGGGAAGGATCAGGGTGTGAGATACAGAATTCTGTCTCTGAAACCCAGTTCGTCAGTCCCGGGATCCGTCTTGAAAAGGAGTCCATTTTGAAAGAACTGATTGATTGCGTTTGTCGAGAATTCTACTTCAGGACGAAGAGTTGACAGCCTGTAATGCAGCTTCACGTGAGTTGAACAGAGGCCAATAGGTTCCTATTTTGATGCATTCTAAAATGTTCTGCATGTTTTCGCAGGCATTGCAGAAGACGGCTTGCCCGCCAGTCTGTTTTGCCTGCTGCAGGAGACGAATGATTGAACTGATAATGATGGAATCCAGATGATCAACCCGGTAAAGATCAATGATTACATTTTTTAATTCCGGTCTGCTGAAGAGTTTTATGACCTTGTTCGATTCAATCTGAACGTTGCTGTATAAAAAATGCAGCGTAGACCCCTGGGGGATGACAATCAGGTTGGGAGCACAAAGTTCCACTTTAAAAATTTCAAGTTGATCTACCATAAATGGGTCCAGGCTGAACATCGTCTTGAGAAGACTTGGAAAAATCAGCGTTTGTCTGATTCTCAATTTCTACCTTCAGAAAATCGACTTAGTTACTGTTTGTTATACTGTAATAAAAATTGATGATGAAAACGCGATTCAGGCTAACATTTCAGGAAAAATGTCGCAGTTTTGATTAACGGGGTAGTGTGTTATGGTTGAGCTGTTTTGCACCATGCAGTATTCCATGCGCCTTGCTGGAAACTGTGGAGACCGGGATTTCCTGAGACTGTGGATCCAGTAGCGACCAGGTCCAGTATTCGCCATGATTGACATGATATTCCTGCTCAAGGCTGCTGAGTCGATGGAGAAGATAAACTGAGTAAAAATGATCCAGTAGATTCCTGCAGGTCAGACTGCCAGGCAGTTTTGTTCTGTTTGAGTTGGAAATGGGAAACTGGCAGATTGGCTTTTAAATCGAAACTATTCTGCTGAGGATGCGTTGTCATTCGAAGTGGTTGCTTCGCTCTGATCCTTTTTTTTGACCAGCTCTGCCATCCAGATGTCACTGGCGCCGTGACCACCCGGACGGTTGGCGACGAAAAGAAAGCTTCTGCCATCCCGTAATAACCGGGAACGTCCCGAAGCAATCGGGTCATCTTTAAAAACGAGTAC
>JAGQQP010000553.1 GCA_020426085.1 Planctomycetaceae bacterium
GATGCCCCAGGCAACGCAACCGGATCGTGAATCACTGCAGATCCTCAATCGACTCAGAGAACTGGCACAACGTCAGAAAGATTTGAATGAGCAACTCAAAGCATTAGCAGACAAGCAGCGATTTGCGAAAACAGATCAGGAACGAGAAGAAATCGAACGCCAGCTGAAGCGATTGCGGGAGCGTCAGAGAGAACTGCTCAGGAAAGCCGATGAAGTCGCCCAGCGGATGGATCAGTCAAAACAACCCTCATCGACGAAGTCCCGGCGGGAACTGGAACAGACGCGAAACCATCTCCAGCAAAGCTCTGAGTCCCTGAAAGAAGGGCAAATCTCCCGCGCCCTGAATTCCGGAACCCGCGCGCAACAGCAGCTGGATCAACTCAAAAATGATTTCCGTAAAAAGACCGCTAACCAGTTTGCAGATACGATGCGGGGGCTGAAACAGCAGGCAGAGCAGCTCGACGAAAAACAGAAGCAAATCGGTGCACAGCTGGATCAACAGCAACAGCAGGCACAAGCTCAGGAACGAAAATCGCTCCGCAGAAACCAGGGACAACAGGAACTGGCTAATCAGTTGCAGGAACAGGAAGACCGTTTGAAAAATCTGATGGAACAGATGAAGCAGGTCGTTCAGGAATCTGAGAAATCCGAACCACTGCTTTCGAAACACCTGTATGATGCGATTCGTAAAACCCGCCCGTTTCGACCTGATGATGCATTAAAGAATACAGCCGAGTTTCTGAAGGATGGCGATCAGCAACGGGCTCAGGAAGCAGAACAACGGGCCGCAGCGGGGATCGACACCATGAAACAGGGAATTCAAATGGCCGCTGAGAGCGTGCTGGGGAATGACCTGGAAGCACTCAAGAAAGCCCGACAGGAACTCAAATCACTGACATCAGAACTGAAGCAGGAAGAAAGCCTGGCAGCGAATACCAACCACAGGGAACCTGGTAAATCGACACCCCCCAGTTCATCCAAACCCGGTTCATCCAAACCAGGAGAAAATGCCCAGAAGCAGGGTAACCAGCAAGCATCCGGTCAGCAAAGCGGAAACAAACCTGCTTCCTCTGCTTCCGGGAAAAACCAACCAGGCCAGAAATCAGCACAGCCGTCTCCCTTTTCTGACTCGAAATCCAAACAGCCTGGAAAATCAGGCGCTCCCGGTGGTTCACCCGCATCGACTCCCGGCTCATCCCCCGGACAGGGAAAAGGTCAGGAATCTCCTTCCGTGCAATTGGTCTCGGCACAGGCAGGATCCGGATCGGGGCAGTCAGGCCAAATGAAAAACGAAACACCTGCGTCGCAATCGCTGGCTCCGAAATCGTTGAAGGGGTCCCGCAGTGCAGGGCAATCCAGTTCTGCAGGAGGCCAGGGGGGACCAGGCAGTCCTGCTTCAGGACCGCTGACCGGCAATCAGTTCCGGGAATGGTCAGATCGGATGCGGGATGTCGAAGAGATGGTAGGAGATCCGGAACTACGCAGCAAAGTCGCTCAGATCCGTGAACGTGCCCAGAGCATGCGTGCGGATTTCAAACGTCATTCCAAAGCACCTCAGGGAGACTTGGTCAATGCACAAATCCTGGAACCGCTGGTTGAACTTCAAAACATTCTCTCCAATGAAATCAGTAAACGAGGCGAGGAAACATCGCTGGCACCGATTGACCGCGATCCGGTTCCGGAAAAATACTCAGACCTGGTCCGTCGTTACTATGAAGAACTAGGAAATGGAAAATGATGCATCTGGCACAGCTTCAATTTGGTGCGCCGGGATGGTTTGTCATCTCTCTGACGGTCATCGTGGGAGCATTCGCGTTATTATTCTACGCTTACCGTTCACTGACTTTAAAACAGTCGCTCTCAGGAGCAGCGTTATGTCTGAAACTATCCGCGATTGCCATCCTCTCCATCGCATTGACTGAACCCTTATGGAGTGGCACACGAATTCAGCCCGGCACCAACCTGTTTGCCGTCCTGGTGGACGACAGCGCCAGTCTGCAGATCACCGATCCCGATACAGGACAAACGCGCCTGCAGCAGGTTCAGCAACTGCTCGCAGGAGAGGATAAGAAACAGCCCTCATCTCAGCCTCAATGGCTGATTGATCTGCAACAGAACTTTTCCGTACGCCAGTACTCCGTTGACTCACACGCCCATGCAAAACCTGATTTACAGCACCTGACGTTCACCGGAAAACACAGCAATCTCATTTCCAGTATCAATGAATTGAATCAGCGGTATCAGAAGCTCCCTTTAGCGGGTATTATCCTGATGACCGACGGCATCTCTGCGGAAGAAATCAGCCAGTTGAAACCAGGTGTGCCCGTGTATCCGGTTCCCATCGGCAACGAAACTCCTGCCACCGATCTTGCGATCACAAACACATCCGTCACTTATTCCCCGTTTGAAGACGCACCCATCCGAATTCTGGCAGACCTCTCGACCACAAACTGCCAGCAGAGCCAGGTAGAAACACAATTGCTGGATCAGGCCGGGAAAGTCGTTGAAACAGTCACTCGTCAGATCGAGACTCCCGATCAGCAGTTACAAATCCGGTTTCAGGTGCGACCGGATCAACCCGGAATCGCCTTTTACCAGATCAAAACCAGACTGCTAAAGAACGCGAAACCGGAACTGACGATGGCCAATAACCAGCGCACTCTGAAACTGGACCGAGGTCGAACCGCACACCGCGTTCTGTATGTTTCGGGACGTCCTAACTGGGAATTCAAGTTTCTGCGTCGCGCGATTGAAGATGATGAGTATATTCAGCTGGTCGGCCTGATCCGGATTGCCAAAAAAGAGACCAAGTTTGATTTTCGCAGCCGCGACGGAGAAGAAGGGAATGCACTCTATCGAGGCTTTGACCGGCAGAACGAAGCCGACCTGGAACGTTATGACCAGCCAGTCTTCGTCCGAATCAATACCCAGTCACCCGATGAGTTGCGTGACGGTTTCCCGAAAACGGAAACAGAACTGTTTCAATACGAGACGATTATCATCGACGATCTGGAAGCCGCCTTCTTTACCCATGACCAGATCGAATTGATCACCCGCTTTGTTTCTGAACGAGGGGGCGGACTGGTCATGCTGGGAGGTCAGGAGTCGTTCCAGCAGGGGGGATACGACAAAACAGATCTCAAACAGCTGTTACCCATTTATTTTTCTCAAAGAACCGCTGACGCTGTCGAAAGTGACTACCAGTTTGATCTGACCCGCGACGGCTGGCTGCAACCCTGGATGCGCCATCATAAAAATGAATCGGACGAACGCGATCGGCTCGCCGCGATGCCTGCTTTCAAAACCGTCAATCATGTCGATTCCACCAAACCGGGTGCGATTTTGACCGCAGAACTCAAGGGGGCTCAACAATCTCAGCAGCCTGCCATCGCCAGCCAGCGTTACGGACTGGG
>JAGQQP010000554.1 GCA_020426085.1 Planctomycetaceae bacterium
GCTCTTCGTAGACGTCTGGCAATCGCCGGCGGTCACGGATTCTTCCAAAGAATATCCCACAGTCCTCGCCCAAGGCCTGAAAAACGGCGACCACAGCCTGACACTCACGCCACAGACTTCAGGCAAACTGCCGATTAAAGCCTTCCGGATCTATCAACCTCCGTTGAAAGTTTCCGCTGAGGATTAAAAGGGGGTATGCAAACGCAACGCAACTGAGTCATAATCGGGTGGTGTCCCGCAGCTCGATCGTGTCCCGTTAAAGTTACTGTTCCTCTGTTATTATATTATTAAGACGAATTAAACTGATTGCGTTGGAGGCCGGACATACGGAGACTGTTTTATTCTTTAGCGACATGATAGACTCAGTTTCTCATTTCCATTCGGCGACTGGCACCTTTTTCTAAGGAGTGTGTTGTGGCTTTCACTCGATTTTTGACCGTCCTGCTTCTCTGCTTCCTGTCAACTGCCGCTAATGGCGGTGAGACGGTTACCGTTCTGAACTACGTTCGCGCTGAGACGGACCTGCAGTTCAAGGCTTATGCTGACAAAGCGGGTGGCGTTGGCAAACTCATGAATCTGCGCGAGGTGTACTCGGTAAAAAACCAGACGACCATCCGCGGCAATCGGGACACATTGTATTCATTTGGCGTGTACGATCTGGCCAGCCCCGTGACGATCATCAAGCCGGCTTCCCCGAACCGGTTTCAGTCTCTGCTCGTGATCGACCAGGACGAGTACAATCCCGTTCTCAAGAATGGTGCGGGAAAGGTGACGTTGACGATCGACGATGTCGGCACACGCTACGTGATGTTGTTGTTTCGCACATTCTGTGATCCGAACAGCCCGGCAGACATGAAAAAAGCGCACGCACTTCAGGATGCGATCAAAGTCGAGCAGGCATCAGCGGGCACACTCGAGCTGCCAGACTGGGACATGGCGTCGCTCGTGGCAACCCGTCAAACCCTCAATCAGCTGGTCAGGAAGCTCGACGGCCTTCCTAAGGCTTTCGGGGCCAGGGGGGAAGTGGATCCGACCCAGCACCTGCTGGGTGCCGCGTTCGGCTGGGGCGGGAACCCGCAGCGCGGGGCGATGTACTTTAATGTCACTCCGAAGAGAACGATGGCGCCTCCGCTTACACCCTGACCATGCCCAGCAAAGTCCCCGTGGAGGCCTTCTGGTCGGTCACCGTGTACAACAAAGAAGGTTTCTTTGAACCCAATGACCTCAATGCCTACTCGTTCAACAGTATCACATCGCAACGCGATCAGGACGGCAGTGTGACAATTCATTTCGGCGGCGACCCCCAGGCAACCAATTATTTGCCCATAACAGATGGCTGGAACTACATCGTCCGCTGTTATCTTCCTGGCTGGCAGATCGTGGAGGGGAACTGGACGCCGCCCGCTCCGCAGCCTGTCGAATAATGGCTGAACACAGTTTGAGGACCTGTGAAGTTTCTGCCTGCAGCCATGACTTCCAGGCACGGCAATACTTCAAAAGCTCCGTCGTCGGATCTTATTTGGTCAACTGATACCCCGTGCGTGATGTCTGGTATTTGATCTCATGCGCGCTGCCGAATCCGCGTTTTTTTCCGTCGCCGGTCATTGTTCCGTTTTCGCAACAGGCGACGACTTTCAACACGCCCTTTGCCTGCACATTCACCGGTTCGCTGATGGTGATGTCGAACGTGCCGTCTTTTTCCACACGAGCCACGTAGGGCTTTTGGAAATACTGGGTGCGTACGTCAGGTGCCGTGTCGTAAACGATAATGCTGTGAGCCGGGACGTTCGAGGTAACGCGTCCGGTCAGATGTGCCACCCGTTGCTGGCGATCGTTCTTCACAGCGAGGTCGTGCCATTCGATCTGGGGAATCTGGTAGCGATGCTCTGCGGTTCCCGTGAATATCGGATGCTTCCAGAGAATCGCCGCTGAGGCTTCCGTGACATAACCCCGTTCTTCCCTGTTTTTCATCACCCTGCGATAGTTGGCGATCGTCGCGCCCATCAATGGCATCCCGAGATCCTCTTTGATGAGCGGCCCGTTGTGCGGCAGCCCGAGTGCATGACCGAATTCGTGGATGGTGCCTTTCAAGGTCAGGTCTTTCAGCAGGGGGCCCGCCAGCTTGTCTTCCACAGAAATCTCTCCCGGCAGATTCGTATAGTTGACCTGAGACAATCCACCCGCTGCCGCGTTCCCCGAACCGAGGTAGCTGCTGTACTTCAGCGGCGGATCGCCTACGTACACCCAGACCCACCAGACGTCTAATGTTTTGGGAAGCTTGAATTTCTCCATTGCCAGCAGCTTCCCCTTTCGAGACAGGTTCCCGTCCTTCAAGGGAAATTTTCCACTTGCCAGCGTCTCCGGCGATTTGACGAATAAAACCTGCACGCTTCCATCGGCGTTTCGCTGGAAGATCTGCTCACGCGCGGGCGGGTAGTCCCACGCTTTCATCCACTTCACCAGCATCGCTTCCGTGTAATCAGCGACTTGTGTGAGTCGCCGGGAGACACCGGGGGGCGCATCGACGTCTGCCGGGGTTAAGAAGACAATCTGCACCCGGGGCATTTTTGCCTGGCCAAAGGCTGAGATGGGGAAAGACAGTAAGAGCACAGCTAAGAAGAGTGAGCGCATCATTCTTAACCCTCGACACAATGAGGTTTCCACCTGAGAAATGAATTGTCAATTAATGTTACCCGGTAAAACCAGAGTCACAAGCACAAAACCCGCAGGGGAGGGAAATTTGATCTGTTGGAAATAACGATTCGCCCGACACGTTTTCTCCCGTATTACGAGGAAGTGCGACCGTAATCAATCAGCGGGCAGCGGCGTAGTGAGTACCGTTCCATCGACCAGGCCCAGGTAGCAGGTGGTGCCATCGTGTTCGAGGGAGAGGGGCTGCTTCAGGTTCGGGTCAAGGGGGTGCCGCTTCCAGTGGACCAGATCGGTGGTTTCAGCCAGCAGATACTTTCCCTGATGTGACAACAGTAAGATCAGTCGATCTCCGTTGACTGACAGGTCCACGATCTGTTCGCAGTCCAGCGGCACCGGGCGTGTTTTCTCACCATCATAGGCGAACAGCAGCCACTGGTTTTTGAACTGTTCCCTATAACGGCCGCTGCGTACACTCAGCAGCAGCTGGTTGGCGAAGACACAGGGTTCGATGGTCTGCACAAACGGGGTCGGCGGAATGATATCGGCGGGAAACCATCCGACGCCGTCGAAGACGACCGCTTTTCCGACCCGGTTCGGCTGCCTCAATTTGTTGGTGGGAGAGGACTCCGGGATTAACGATTGAGGCATGGGTCCGTCATGGTATCCGAACGCGAACAGCTGGCCTTTGTAAGGCATCAGCGATGTGATCCGGGAAACGGTGCCGAGCGTTGATGCGGTGGTGTACTCATTTC
>JAGQQP010000555.1 GCA_020426085.1 Planctomycetaceae bacterium
CCCCACCAAAGTCAATCGCCAGGGTGCGCTCATCAACAGCGTCACCCTCAATCGCTTTGGCACTCCCGAAAGTATCCAGGTCAAAGGCACCACCTTTGTCGATGCGACCTACGAAGGCGATCTGTTCGCGCTGGCGGACGTTCCCTATCGCGTCGGTCGTGAAGCCCGGGACGAATACAACGAACCACACGCCGGGAAAGTGTTCGTCAACATCGATGGCCACCGCCCCGAGAGCATCGTCAAAGAGGGAGTCAATATTCGCGTCTACGGAGCAAGGCAGGGGAGTATGGACCCCACCAGTCCGTTCACCGCCGATGGTGCCGTCCAGGCTTATAACTACCGGTTCTGCGTGACCTCCGATCCCGCCAATCGACTCCCGATCCCCAAACCGGCCAGCTACAATCGCGAGGATTATCTCAACTTTCACCGTCGCTACATCCCCGCCAGTATCGGCCCCAATCATAAGTCGCACGTCAACAGCCCGATTATGCCTGGTCAGAATCATGCATACCCCGAAGCCGACTGGTCCGCTCGCGAACAGATAATTCAGCAGCATCTCGAATTCGGTCTGGGGCTGATGTGGTTTCTGCAGCATGATGAATCGATCCCTGCGGCGCAGCGGAAGAAGTACCTTGAATGGGGGCTCCCTAAAGATGAATACGCCGACCACGATCAAGTTCCCTACGAAATGTATGTCCGCGAAGCCCGCCGAATTGTGGGACGTCATGTCTTCAATGAAAATGATGGCATGCTGACCGAAGACTACCGCCGAACCCCCATCCACCCGGACAGCATCGCCGTAACCGACTGGTACATGGACTCGCATTCCTGCACGACGGACAGCCGCCCCGGATTCAAATACGACGGGAAACTGATCCTCACCGAAGAATCTCGCCCCTCGCAGATCCCCTATCGCGCACTGCTGCCACAGGGCATTGACAATCTGCTGGTCCCCGTCTGTCTCTCCGCGACCCACATCGCCTGGGGAGCCATTCGTCTGGAACCGGTCTTCCTGCAGACGGGTGAAGCCGCCGGGTATGCTGCTGCACTCGCGAAACAGCAGTCGACCACCGCCGCCGACCTCGATCCCGAACTCCTGCTGCAAACCCTTGTGCGCTATCGTCAACTGGTCAGCTTCTTCAATGACATCAAAATCACCGATTCGGACCCGGCTATCCCCGCTGCGCTCTATTTCGCGACAAAAGGGTTCTTCAACGACTATAACGCCCGGCTCAACGAACCACTGACTCAATCTGTTCAGGCCGCCTGGGAACAGGGACTGCAACAACTGAAGCAGGGCACCCTCAATCCGCGTCAGCTGGCAAAACAGGTACAACAGGCGGAAGAACAAAACTCGCCAGCCACCACAGTCAAACGAGGCAGCTTTCTGCTCAACGCCTGGGATCGTATACAAAACTGATTTAAGTGACCTCATCCTGTTCACTTTCTGCTGAATAAATTCGACTTGACTCCTGCTTTCCGCACGGCAAAATCAGCGTTTATTCGTGTGTCGCGCGATCCACTACTGGTTCAGGTGAATTTCACGAATACGGAAAATATTCGCACTATAAAACCCGCTGGTCCTAACGCGTTTTCTCCAGACACCTGCATAAATTTAATCAGCCTGTCGCCACACCATCGCCACACTTTGGCGCTGCTCTCGCGCCCGCTTCACCCTGCTGTCAACTCCTGTCGATTCGTATCGCCACGGTTTTTGTTGATCTCCACTTGTCTCCTCCGAGCCATTATCGATAATCCTGTTCGCATGCCACAGAATTCATCTATCTGGTGCTTCATGTGAAATGCCTCTCTGTGCAAAAGTAAAATTGCAGAAACGCTCCCTGAATCCTCCAGGAAGTTTACGGCGAGTCCTCAAACCACCGGGTGCCAACTGTCAGCTTGCCCGGCAGTGCGCAGGAGTCTTCCCGCAGGAAAAAGAGATTTGCAGTCCGATTCTACCCGATTTCTCCGGGCTCCACTCAGATGAACAAGGCGCTATACCTTAGATTCCTCGTGACAAATCAGCAGGACAAGTTTTGGATTGAAAGAACAAATCCCTGACTAAATCGTATCACACTTAAACAATAGCGTTTCACGAGTCCTGACACTCGGTCCAACTGACCCTGGAGAGGCTACAGCAAAACTGGAAACAGCCCCGGCTAAACGCACCTCTGCTGATACGAGATCTGGAAGTGCTGTCACTCGAAAGGAGCGACTCAGATTGGATTCGTCCCTCACTCCCATTTCCAAAGACACTTCATTCTTTATGGGAGCTTGCACCGTCTGGCAGCTTGATGATTCGTAACAAAGCCCCTTGAGGTCCCAGGTCCGGTGAACCGCCACCTGCTACAATCTGTGAACCATCTGCAGTAAACACAACAGTTCTTAACTCGTCTTCAAATCCCTTCAGCGTCATCTGCAGCTTTCGGGCTGGCCAGTCCCATATTTTCAGTGATCGATCACTGCCAGCAGTCACAATACGATTGCCATCAGCTGAAAACCGAATGGCCCGAACGCTCCCGGTATGGCCCATTAATTCCCCTGCTTTTTCATTCGACGTGGCATCCCAGACTCGAATCGCGCTATCCCAGCTACCGGTGAGCAGAAATTTTCCGTCCTGAGAGAAACATAAACTTGCCACGCCACAGAATTCATACCTGTTGTCGTAGAGGAGCGAAAGTCTGCCATTTTCGGAGAGCTCATAGACCTTGTGGCCCCCGTCTGACATTTTTCCTGCACGTGGATTGAAGTAACCTTCTCCCACAGCCAGCCTGCTGCCGTCCGGAGAAAACTGCAGACAGTAGATCAAATCAAAGTCTCCTTCGACCTGTTGATTCTTTCCCGATTTGCAGTTCCAGATTCGCAATTCTCCCGCATTACTTTCGCCTCCCCCTGTCACGATTGATCTACTATCCGGCGTAAAAGCCAGGCTGAACAAGGGGAGATCGTTTTGACTGGTCCAGACAGGCTTCCCTGTTTTTCTATCCCAGAGTGTGAGCCCCCCCTTATGCTCGGACCTTACATCCCAGTCATAATTAATCGTGGCCAGCAATCGTCCATCAGGCGAGAATGCCACACCGGTCACCAGACCTTTATGATCGGGAAGGGTACCGAGTTCGGACCAGTTGCAACTGTCCCAGAGTTTCACAGTTCCATCATGGCTCGCACTAGCCAGCACGGCACCATCCGGAGATACAGCCATTTCACGAATCAGATTGCTGTGACCACTCAGGTCCCAATCTTGTTGAACGGGACTGGCTTCGAACAGGAAATGTTTCCTGCCGCCTGGGGTTCCTCCTCCTCCCGCGACCAGCCAGCTTCCATCAGGAGAAAATGCCAGCGCCCGAAAATTCTCGAATCCGTTTTCCAGAACACCCATCTCCTGCCAGCTGGGA
>JAGQQP010000556.1 GCA_020426085.1 Planctomycetaceae bacterium
GAAAATCCTCAAAACAGCCCCACTTCCTGACTGTCAGCTTACTTGTACTCTCCTTCATTTCGCCTATCATAGAGCACAACAGGAGCCTGACACCCACTGCACATGAAAGCACCTTTTCTCAAGAACGGTCCGCTCAGAACAGCGGCAAATTGAGTAAGCTTCCCTGGTTTCCGGGATGCAGTATGGTACAGGCTCTGAATTCCAAACGATTTGCCGGAACTCCCGGATGACTTCGCAAAACTCGCTCCTTCTGCACTGAAAGATATCTTTGATGAACAATCAGGTCACTTCATCTCCTTCACGCTGGCAATCACTCGCAGATCAGGTTTTATCTGGTTATCAGATTACCCGTGAAGAAGGGCTGGAAATCTTAAACTCTAGTGATGATGAATTGCTGGACCTGCTGTCTGCCACTTATCGCATTCGACAGAAATATTTTGGGAAACAGGTACAACTTTATTACCTGAAAAATGCCAAAAGCGGTCTCTGTCCGGAAGATTGTGGCTACTGTTCGCAGGCACGCGGTTCCAAGGCCGATATTCCCAAATACCGCATGCTGAACGAAGAAAAACTGCTCGAAGGTGCCAAAGCCGCTGATGAAGCGAAAGCGGGAACCTACTGTATCGTTGCCAGTGGACGCGGACCGACAGATAAAGAGGTCGAGCATGTCGCTTCTGTCGTCGAAAAAATTAAATCTTCGTTTGACTTGCGCATCTGCTGCTGCCTGGGCCTGCTGAATGAAGATCAGGCAAAACGTCTGCAGCAGGCAGGCGTGAACCGTATCAATCATAATTTAAACACCAGCCGCGAATATTATGAAAAGATCTGTACCACTCACACTTATGAAGATCGCCTGCAGACATTGAAAGTGGCCCGGGAAGCCGGTATGGAACTCTGCAGCGGTCTCATTGTAGGTATGGGTGAAGTTCCGGAAGACATTGTGGACGCCACGTTTGAACTCCGCGAACTGGAAACCCGATCCATCCCGGTAAACTTCCTGAATTCCATTGATGGAACTTCTCTGGAAGCCGTTGACGAACTCGACCCCCGCTATTGCCTCAAAGCACTCTGTCTGTTCCGGATGGCACATCCTGCGACAGAAATCCGTATTGCTGGCGGACGCGAAGTCAATCTGCGTTCGATGCAGGCCATGGGGCTCTACGCTGCCAACTCCATGTTCGTCAGTGATTATCTGACAACCAAAGGTCAGGCCGCGGAAGCCGATTATGAAATGATCGCCGATCTGGGATTTGAAGTCATCATTTCAGGACATGAGATGGAAGCCTCCACGAGTGAGCCCTCTGAACTGGCAACCCAGGCGGAATCCTGCTGAAACCGACTGAACCCTCGACAGCGTTTGTGTCTGGATTCTCAAACTCCTTATCTTGATTGAGGTTGTACAAAAAGCGGCCTCCGCTTATGATCTCGACCTCGAATTTGACTGCGCGGGCATTACCCCGCGACGCAATTTCCCGGGAATGGAATCCAAATCAACTACGTCAGGGAGTACCTGAAATGAATTCAGGCAGACTGAGAGCCAGTGATCTGTCCGGCAACCCCGAACCTGGTCACGAGACAGCCCCCACCTTTAAGATTTTCCCCAGTACGGAAGCGGCCCCCTTTGATCATCCTGAGCAACTGCTGAAAGGCATCGCCCGCTCGCGTGATTATCTGCTGTCACTGCAGCATGAAGAAGGTTACTGGGTTGGAGAACTCGAAGGGGATTCCATTCTGGAGTCGGAATACATTCTTCTCCTGGCGTTTCTGGGTAAACAGAACTCAGACGAAGCAGTCCAGGCAGCCAACTATCTGATGGACACACAAATGCCCACAGGGGGCTGGAATATGTATCCTGAAGGCCCCATCGAAATTTCTGCTTCAGTCAAAGCCTACTTTGCACTCAAACTGACCGGTCACTCTCCGACAGCGGAGTATATGCAACGCGCCCGAACCGCGATCCTGGCGGCTGGCGGCGTCGAAGCAGTCAACAGTTTTACCCGTTTCTACCTCGCCTTACTGGGAGTCATTCCCTATTCGAAATGCCCGGCTGTTCCGCCCGAGTTGATGCTGATTCCCCGCTGGATGCCTTTCAATATTTTTGAAATGTCTGCCTGGTCCCGTACGATCCTGGTTCCCTTGAGCATTCTCTGGGCTTATCGCCCTTCCATCACTCTGCCGGAAGAGCAGGGGATCAACGAACTCTTTACCGGACGACCGGAAGACTATCCCAAAACGATCCCGAAGTCTGAAGCACTCGACTCTCTTTCGAAGAAAACCTGGTTCAACTGGCATCGTTTTTTCCAGATTGTCGACCAGGGAGTCAAATTCGTTGAAAATCTGGGACTGAAGCCTTTTCGCAAAACAGCGGTAAATAAAGCACACCAGTGGATGACTAAACGATTTGAAAAAAGTGATGGACTGGGAGCCATTTTTCCGCCGATCATCTGGACTGTCATCGCGTTAAAGTGTCTGGGACAGGCAGAAAACAGTCCTGGAATCCAGCGTGCTTTACGTGAACTGAAAAAACTGCAGATTAAAGAAGGCGATCGCATTCGTTTACAACCTTGTAAATCGCCTGTCTGGGATACTGCCCTCAGCACGATTGCGCTGCGGGAGGCAGGAGTCTCGAATCGGCACCCCGCGATCCGAAAATGTGTGAAGTGGCTCCTCTCCCAGGAAGCCCGGGAGCAGGGAGACTGGGTCAACTCCAGCAAATCGCAAGCACCGGGTGGCTGGTACTTTGAATTCAACAATGAGTTCTATCCCGATGTGGACGATACAGCGATGGTCATCATGGCGCTCAGACGCTGCATGCCAAAAACACTGAAGCAGGACCGGTGGCTGACCGACTTCCTCATCACGCCGGAATGGAACCCCTATGATGAAGAACTCAGTACGGAAGCAATCGTCGTGGGTCGCAGTGAATCTCGCGAACAGGCTTTTGCAGATCTGGACCTGCTTGAACCCATGATTGGTGCGATTCAGCGGGGAATGCAGTGGATCCTGGGAATGCAGAATAAGGATGGAGGCTGGGGTGCCTTTGATCGGGACAATAACCGGGAATTGTTTACTCAGGTCCCATTTGCCGATCATAATGCGATGGTTGACCCCAGTACTGCCGATCTAACCGCACGCGTCCTCGAAGCGTTTGCCGACGTCCACCTGCCTCTCAGCCATCCCGCCTGCCAGAAAGCGCTGGAATATGTCTGGAGCCAGCAGGAAGACGATCACTGCTGGTACGGCCGCTGGGGTGTGAATTATCTGTATGGAACCTGGCAGTCAATTGTGGGACTGACCAATATTGGCGTACGGGCAGACGACCCAAGAATTGTTCGAGCGGTTGGCTGGTTAAAATCCCATCAACAGCCATCGGGAGGCTGGGGGGAAACC
>JAGQQP010000557.1 GCA_020426085.1 Planctomycetaceae bacterium
CCCAGTCTCGGCAAAGGACCGCAGAATCTGGCTATTACAGCAGACGGGAAATTTCTGATCTGTGCGAACATGCCAGGTAACAATGTCGTTGTCTTTAAGATCGACAACGAAACAGGGAAACTTACCCCAGTAGGTGATCCTGTCGAAATCACCAGTCCGTCCTGCATCATGATTCGTTAATCAGTCTGCCGGATTTTCATCCGTCTTCGATTTTGCGGGTTCTGATTCTTCAGGGTGCCGGGAATCGTATTCGTCCATCAGGGTGGACGGACACGTTTCTTCCTGATCACATTGTTTACAGATCACATGAATCAAATCAGAGCCTCCGAGTTTCAAGTGATTCTGTTCGCAAAACTGATAGAGTTCTTTCAAGTGTGTACATACCATATGCTTTATCATCCTCCATTACGAATTTATCACAAACAGGGACTATGTGATTCCATCACACTTTTTCCCGTGTTATGTTCCTGCAGGTCATTTTCGTTTCCAACTACCTCTCAATGCAAGTTCAAACAGGTCCGTTTCCTGATCGAGCGAAAACAATTCGTCAAACGATCGTCGAAAAGGATTCTCATCGGTTGTCTCGAATGTTCTGCTCCGTTTAGGATGCTATCATAAAACAAAATCCGGCTCTGTATAGAACATTTTTCTCCACTGCCATTTGCGCCCGGGCTTAGTTGTATTCAAAAGGAACCAGATTACCCATGAATCAATCAACCTCTCCCTGGACCTTCCTGCATGTGAATGACAGTCACATGGGAACAGCCCGTTCATATCGTTTTCGACCTGCCATCAATAAACGCTGGGCGTCCATTAAACAGCAGATGTCAGCTATTGATGCCGACCTGCTCCTGCATGGCGGCGACCTGACACGGGACGGCGATACACATGAATTCGAATATCTTCAGGCACGCGAAGATCTGGATACACTCCCCTTCCCCTCATTTGTCATCCCCGGCAATATGGACGTGGGGAACAAGCATGCCACGCAGACCGGAGTCAAACACCGCTGGGATCCCAAAGGGCTGGGCTGGAATGATCCCGATCTGAATATGACGGCCAAACGCCTGGATCTGTTCAGCAATTATTTCGGTCCGCTGCAATGGTCATTTCTGCATCGCGAAGTGCGTTTCACTGGTTATTACGCCGCCATCGCCGGGACCGGTCTGCCTCACGAAAAACGTCTCTGGCATTTTCTGGAGCACCTGCCCGAACTCCCCCCGGCAAAGCATCATGTCGCCGTCATGCATTACTGGCCATTCATGGAACACCTCGATGAACCGGACTGGGATCTGACCGACGGGGATCAGTACGACAACTGGTATTTCTCGATCAATCCACCTCATCGACAGCGATTGTGGGAAATCCTCAAAGCAGCCAAAGTCGATATCCTGTTCTGCGGTCATGTCCACACAGGTCGCCCGGTACAGGAAGTTGACGGAATTCGCATCTATCGTACCCAGGCCGCCGGCAATACGGGACAACTCAGCGAACGCTGGCCCGATGCAGATACCAGCTTCGGTTTCCATCGTTGCGATGTGACCGATTCCGGAATTGAAGTCACCTACATTCCCGGCGAAGACCAATGCGACGAGTTTGGTACATTCGGACCACTGGGACATCCCCCCATTGAAGAACGTGACTATTCTGTCGCAGAAGAGCAGCCACCACTTCAACCTGACGAGGACCTTTAGCCTGATTTACCCCCGGGAGAGAGCCTTGAAAACCTCTGTTTACATCGCCACCAGTCTGGATGGATTTATCGCCCGCAAAGACGGAGCACTGGACTGGCTGCCTGGAATCGACAGTACTGATACGCCAGGGGGAGAAGATTATGGGTACCATGAATTCATGGACTCGATTGATGTGCTCATCATGGGGCGTAAGACTTTTGAAACAGTGCTCTCCTTTGAAACTGACTGGCCCTACGGCAATAAGCGAATGATCGTTCTCAGCAGTCAGCCCGTTTCGATCCCGAATGAATTATCCGATAGAGTTGAACCTTCATCTTTGAGTCCGGTCAAGCTGATTGAAAAACTGTCCGCAGAGGGGTTTCAGCACGCTTACATTGATGGGGGAATCACCATCCAAAGCTTTCTGAACGCGGGGCTGATCGACGAACTGATCATCACGCGAGTCCCCGTTCTGATTGGCTCAGGGATTTCACTGTTTGGAACCCTCGAGGCCGACATCAAACTCCAGCATTTACAGTCCCAATCCTATCCCAATGGACTGGTGCAAAGCCGCTACCGACGACTCTGAGAAAACAGATATGTGTTCTTGAATATGTTGTGAATTCCCGTCATCTCGTCTGTTCGAATGTCTCTTCCACAGGCTATATTGTCAGCAGTCATCAATCACACTTCGACTGTTTCAGTGAAAGGAATTCAGATGCCGACTCGATCTTTGATGTTCGCGATTCTCAGCTGTTGCCTCTTCTCCCACTCAGCGATTGCCGAAGAATCTGAAGCAGACGCGGAATTGTTGAAAGCGGTAAAAACCCTGGATGAAGCATTCTCCAAACGGGACAAAGAAACAATCCGCAGCATGACCGACCCCATGCACATTTCGATATCCCCTTCCTACCAGTTTTTCACACAGGAAGATCAACTGAAAGCGTTACCAGAGCTGAAGCTGACGCTCTTCAAAGCCAGTCCGAAAACCATCGTGCATCCCACGCCCCGGACTGCCCTGATTCGATACGAAGCCAATATCGAAGGGACCTTTGAAGGAAAAACTCTCTCAAAGCATGTCCAGATTCTGGAATCGTGGGTCAAGAAAAAAGGGAAATGGATTGAAGTATCTTACCAGGAAACCCCGTTACCCTGAATTTCACGCTTCATCAAAATCTATCTATCACATAACAGGCAGCGAACGCATTCATCTTTCATGATCAGGATGATTGTTTCGCTGCTTCCTGCATCCATGTCTCTAAGCTTTTGCGAAGTAGCAACAGTTCCTTGAACAACGCTTTGCGATCCTTGTTGGCATGTTCGAAACACCACGGGCCGCGAAACCCTGCCTGCCAGCCAATCTCAAAACAGCGTTTGAGATCGTACAACGGATGCTCGCCACGTGGACCCAGATTTCGTGCCTTGAAATCGCAGGTCACAGCGATGGGGAACGTCTTCTTCAATCCCGCATAGCGAATCTCTTCACTGTCCCAGTTCCCCGTATCCGGGCAGGCGGCGACGTTCTCTCCAATCGCCTTAACCAGTTTCACGACAGAACCCGGATCACTCTGCATCCAGCCATAATTTTCGACCAGCAGTTGCACATTGCGTTCGGCCCCGTATTCGCACAGCTCGCGATAACTGGCAACGTGAATTTTCATATCCGGCTTCGGCACCAACGGCAACGGTCGTGCCCACTTTAATCCCAGGTGAG
>JAGQQP010000558.1 GCA_020426085.1 Planctomycetaceae bacterium
AATGACTTTGCTATCTCAACGCAGTTAAGAGAATCACGATCGATTGAAAGATATTCATTTAACAGATTAGATGTCCCGAATTTTTCCAGAGACTCCTGTTTTAACGATACCGCACCATTATTGTTGGCAACAATAATTAAAACGGGGATTTGAAATTCTGAAGCAGCGTGTAAAGCCTGCAATGAGTATGCAAAACTACTGTCACCGATCGTGCAGACAACGAAACTGTCAGGGGCTGATTGTTTGACGCCTAAAGCGGCAGGAAGTGCCCAACCAAGATGACTCGCCATAGAACCAAACAGCGAGTAAGGATGTTTGAATTCATAATACCGCTTTAAGTAATAACTGAAAGACTGACTGTCATCAACAAGGATTGCATCGCCTCTCAGCGCTTCGTTCATAGACTTGACTAATTGGAGACCTGTGATCGGACTCCCTTTGAGATCCACATTCTCCAACTCCGTGGTGCGAGAAATCTGGTGGGCTTTTACCAGATTGCGTGTTGAATTTCGGCGTGCTTCTATCTGTTGGATATTTTTTGAAGGTATCGTTGTGATTTGATTCACAAGGACTTGCAGTGTTTCTTTGATAGTACCCCAAAGTGGCATATCGGCATGGCAATCCTTATTTAAACTTTCAGGTGAATTCACTAAATGAATCACTGTTGGAAAGTTAAGTGAGGCAGAGATGACCCGAGGATAGAATGCTTTTCCCCCTGCAAGCAGTAACACATCCGTTTTCTGAAGCGTTTCTATAATTGTAGAGTCATTGATGTTGAAATAACCCATATGAAAAGGGTGATTACTTCTTGAATAGATATTCTGTATTTGAGGACCACGGTTCAATGCTTCTGAGATAACAGGAGCCCCCAGAATTTCAGCT
This sequence comes from Planctomycetaceae bacterium, assembly GCA_020426085.1. Classification (GTDB taxonomy): domain Bacteria; phylum Planctomycetota; class Planctomycetia; order Planctomycetales; family Planctomycetaceae; genus Gimesia. The sequence continues at coordinate 883 of JAGQQP010000558.1, forward strand.
AACTTTTCAATTTCATCTACGGAATGCTGTGCACCGTAGCCAGCAAAAATTGTTGGGTGTTGAGCGTTTAAAAGGCAGTCAGCTGCTTCATGAATTTCTCGAGGATGTGCAGTATTCTGAGGAGTATTTATCAATCTGACTTGAGAGAGTATTTTTGTTGTTCTTTCCAGAACATTTTGAGGAATTCTGATGACGACAGGACCACAGGGCGGCGAGAGTGAGATTGAAACAGCCCGGTCCATGATATGATTTAACTGTTCCGCGTCTTGCAATGTCCAGTGCCACTTACATATCGCTGACAAGCATTGCTCAATACCCTGGAGAAAATGATTTGGTTCATAGAGGTCATATTCGGTAGAAGGTGCCCCTGCGAGAATTAGAAGCGGAATGTTATCACGAAGAGCAACCCGAATGAATCCAGCCGCATTTAACAATCCCTGAGTTGCATGTAAGTTTGCCACTCCAATCTGCCCAGAATTACGTGAAAAACCATCTGCCATTCCTACCGCTATGGTATCCTGCAGAGTGGTAAAATAAGGGAGTTCTCGATTGGCAGCAGCTGTCACCAAAGCAAGTTCTGAAGTTCCGGGTGCACCGTAAATTCCCGTTATACCTCGCTTAATCAGGTTATCAATAATTGCATCTGCCAACCTGTATTCTGTCGGGTTGCGATCAGTCATGAGAGGGTCTCGATAGAGCTTATAAATTTGAAGTGAATATTCGTGTGATTCTAAATTTATGAGATGAAGTCTCTCAAGAAAGAATCATTCTGACAGGACTTTCTCATACGTCTCTTCAAAAATCGTGGCAGCGACGATCCAGATGTCATCCGGGTACTTGAGGTCCTTGTCGGCTTCCCTTTTGACCAGATAGTCACCCGGCTGACCGGTCAGATCGCCCCAACTGGCTTTGACATTAAAAGGATGCTCGATCCGGGCCGCCTGCACACCGGCGCCCTCTGGTCGGGGGGTGAACTTTTCCCAACCCTCGTTGTCAAATTCGCCGGTCGCGGAATATTTTTTGTGTAGTGTTTCTGCTTTTTGTGGCCAGATATCTCCTGCACTACCACGACACAGATAGTCCCCGATATTGGCTGCCGTCTGTCCCTCAATCGTGGGAACTGTTTGCGCTACTGTGATCTCTTTCGCCCAGAGGGGGCTGCTTTTCCGTGCCGTAAACCACAGGCCGGCGGAATTGACCTCATCCAGTAGAAGTTGATTTACGTTCGACATGATGACTTTCAGAAATAGTGGTCTCACTCGTTTGATAATCATTTATTATAAACAGCGTCACTATAACATGACGTATGTGTAGAGGTCAAATTCCTGTATTTTCTCATTTCAGCCTGAGGACGTTAGCGCCTCTGTTAACCGGGAGCAGGTAATTCGGGCTGGCGATGACGTGTCTGAATAACCCAGTCGGCGTTTTCAATTAATGCATCTTCGCCCAGCAGTTGGACGATCTCCTGTGCTGCATCATATTGACCGGATTCCACGTTCTCAGCCAGCCTCTTATGGGCCGTGGCGAACAATGAATGCATCCATTTATACCGGCGTGCCATCACACTGAAAGCCGCCTTTTCGCTGAATTCATGTACGAAAGCTGCGCCCGCCGCTGCGATAAACACCAGCACCGCCAGAATATGATTCATCTTCTCCATCTTCAGATGGATAAGCAACATCACCACAGCCAGAGAGATGGCTGTTCGGAAACAGAAAGTGATCCACCATTCGCAGCGATGTGCCGTTTCCTTGTTCTTCTGAGCGGTTCTCTCGTAGTAGTTTAATTGATCTTCTACCCAGCGTTTCTGAATCAGATTAAAATTCTGTTTCTGGTTTTGTTGCACATATTCCTGTTCCGAACTGCTGTGTGCCTGGGTGAGTAACTGGCTGGAGCGAACCGCCTGACGGATCCAGTCCAGTTCGCTGCGCACCGTGCGCAGGTAATGGTCGGAGACCGTTAAAGGGAGTCCAGCCAGACGCCAGAAGAACTGCACCCGGAGTGCTTCTGCCAGCGACCGGTAATCGATGAATTTATCGTGATATTTTTTCCTGGTGACAAACCTGTGTAAACCGACACCAGCAGACAAAAACACGATGTAGGCAATCAACAGTTCCCACCAGTTGATCAGCAGGTGTGTATACAACTCAAAACAGACCACTGCCACCCCCACCAGGAAAAACAGCCCTCCAATGGCCCGGTTCTTTTTCTTCTGATTATCGAGCGCTGCGGCATCAGCGGCTGCATACAGACTGAGCAGTCTCTGATGCTGCTCGTACAGTTGAGACTGATGCTGCTCAAGGATGACCCAGTCTTTACTCTGAGAGACTCGTGACTGGAAAGAAGTTGTATCGACCGAGATATCCCGATTGAAGTCATTGATAGACGACCACATGTTGTGGAAGTAACTCTCTACTTTATCTTTATCTTTATCTTTGTCTTTGTCTTTGTCTTTGTCTTTGTCTCGTCCGTGTTTGGGATAGAGGGTGTTCCTCTCT
>JAGQQP010000559.1 GCA_020426085.1 Planctomycetaceae bacterium
GATACTGATTTGCGAACCTGCAATTCCGACAGCGATCTCTGCAGCAGCTGCCGGTTTGCCCTCCGCAGTCAGAATGGTGGCAGCAATATCCCTGGCAGGTTTTAAGGCAAAATCGTAAGGCACACTTTCTTCATCAGGTTTGAATGCGCGGGACGTGGCGACTTCATAACCGTCTGCTTCAATCCGCACAAAATGAGCCGGGTCGTCATCCGTGATACGAAGCTGATACTTGCCGTCTGAGACAGTAAAACTGTCATTCGAGTCCCAGAACAAGCGTGACCGGGAACTGTCTCTTTGAACGCCGGGAGTGACGCGGAATTTTTTGACGGGCTGCTTTGTCTTCGCATCGACCACACTGCCCGAGATGATTAACGCTTTGGGCGGCTTGAAGACATATTCTTCGTCGCGGGCCAGCAGCTTTTGATTCGAGAGTTGCATGCCGCCCGGGCGGCAGATGTCGGCCTGGAATTCGTCCAGCGGCGCTTCATCCCATTCCCAGACCCCGTTTTTGTCGGCGTACTGGTTGACGTTGTCAAACTCGAAGAGGTTGTACCACGCACTGCGCCAGCGCTGGAAAAAGATACGTGCCCTGGGAATTCCCTTTCCGTTTTCATCGACGACGCGCACCCGGATTTTTCCACCCGGCTTCAAAGAGAAATCGACCGGTTCCATCTGCGGTGCCACTTCAACTTCCTGAACTTCAGGAGCCCGGCCTTTCGCGGTCGCGACGACGCGCGTCAGCTTAGGTTCGCAGCCGGTAAGCAGGTAGACGCCAAATTCGTCTGTGGTCGCCTCGCGAATGTCATTCACAAATTTGGTGCGAACCAGCGCGCCGGCGATCGGTTTTCCATTTTCATCGGTGATGCTGCCGGTGATGTTCAGACCCTCTTCCAATGTGATTCTGGCAGAAGGGCTGGCATTGTCTTTTACTTCAAATTCACTGCGGGCCACACGTTTTCGCCAGGGACGATAGCCGGGGTGATTGATATCGATATGCACTTCCGCTTTGGAAGCGGGGACATAGTCGAAGTGCCATCGACCGTTGTCATCGGTGACGATATTTGTGCCGACACCTAGCTGACTGGTATCGCCAGGCCGTTTTTTGTATTCGACGCTGGGAGAAACTTTGGCGCCTGTGATCGGTTTTCCCGCTTTGTCTACAATCACGCCTCCCACCTTCCAGCCGGCATCCAGAATCGCGGTGAATTTTTCCGGGATGCTGTCCGCAGGCCAGCTGGCCCAGTAGGGTGCATAGCCGGGCTTTTTGATACTGAGATTGAAACGTTTCAGGTGGTGAGTCATGCGGAAGCGAAGTACGCCTTTGTCATCGGTTTTCACAAACGGTCCATAAGTCGAATCGCGCAGGAACTCGCCGTGACTGATCTGCGCGGCAGTGGGGGCCGGATCGCTACGGATTTCGATGGTCGTATCGGGAATTGGTTTTCCTTCCGGATCGACGATGTTGAATTGAAACCGCCGCGTCATTTCCTGATCACGGGCGAAGACCAGCTCAAAATGGACCGGTTTGTCGGGGTGAATGTAGCGAATGCCATCTTTCAGTTCCGGCTGGTTCGGATCATCGGTAATCCGCAACGGCTCGGAAGGAGTGCGGCTGATGAGCTTGTAACCAAAGCGTCGATTTTCGCCGAACAGTTCGACGTCGTGTGTCCCCACACCATAGGGAGCAGTCTCGGATGCCTCGACGCGGTCGATGGGACCAAAGCGAATGCCGAACCCGTTTGTTCCGTCGATGCCACCCCCGCGAGTGCGCAGCTTCTTGTCGTTGTTCGAAAGGCGAATGCCGACGCCACCGTAGACCATCGATTTGCCGTCATCACCTTTTGCGGTGCCTGTGATTTGATACGGGTCCTGATAAATCTTTTCTGCATTCGTGGTCAGCTGAAGTTCTGTCGTTTTACCGGCTTCCACCTGAGCACTGCCGATTTTCGGGTAGCGGTATTCGCTTGAAAAATCAGAGTCATTTATTTCGATCAGGTATTTCCCCGGGAAGAGGGGCGCTGTCGTAAACTGTCCCTTATCATCAGTCGTAGAGTAGACCATAAAAGTATTGCGATTGTCCTTCAGGAAAAATGAATTCCCAATTCGCAGATCCAGATTGGGCATCGGTTTGCCGGTTTTGGGATCGACGACGGTTCCCTTGATGAAGCCGCCCCGCGTCATTTTCAGATTGAATTCTTTCGCTTCAGGTTCTTTGAGTAACACCGAAAGATCACGCCACGATTGACCATCGGCGGGCACATATTCAGGATGACGGAACTGCACGCCGAAGTGATAATAAGCATTCTTTTCTAGAGGCGAGTCATCGTTAATTATCGCAGTACCTGTCTTCAGAGGATCGAATCGGTATTTGCCGTCGGCATCTGTGGTTGTTTTCTGACCTCGAAAACGTGTCGCCAGACCACTGTAGAGCTGGATCTCTACATCAGGGATCGGTTTTCCTTCGGTATCGGTGATGCGACCATAAAAAACCGGTTTTTTCTCAGGAACCGGTTTCTTTTCCTGCTTCGATTCTGCCTGTTGTTTCGGTTCTTTTTCTGGTTGCTTCGTCTGTGCGGACGAGGGAGAAATCAGTCCGACGATGACCAGTGTTGCCCCCAGAATCAACAGACCGATAAAGCCGCCGCGCGAGACCGGCAGGGGCTCCTGCAGGGATTCACCAAACAGCCGGGCCACGCGACGACGGATTTCTGAAGGAGATTTGCCACTGGCTGCCAGCGTAGTCAGATCGCCGCTGGTTTTGCCGTGCCTGACCAGTTCTGCCACATGCAGTAGCGCTGTGGCATAATTCACGCGCGATTCAAACGTGGAAGTGGAATCGAGTTTCAGCTGGCATGTCATTTCATCACAACAGTATTCCCGCAGCATGTTCACGCGGTGGCTCAGATACCAGAACGCGGGATTGAAGAACAGAATCGCTTCTGTAAACCGCTGCAGCAGATTGATCCATAAATCGAAGCGGCGGATGTGAGCCAGTTCGTGCGCGAGGATCAGTTCCAGTTCGTCTGTGGTGAGTCCACTGATGGCAGAGGCGGGCAGCAGGATCATCGGCCGCAGAATACCTGTCACGCGGGGCACGATAATCTGTTCGCTGCGGGCCAGCACCGGAACCACTTTCAACGACCACTTCTGAGCAAGGTGACGTAATGAATTGACGAGTGGCCCCGCAGAGATCTGCTCGGCTGTCGCGCCGAGTCTCTGCACGCGGATACTGGAGATAATCAGACGGAATAACATAAAGGCGACTCCCGCGACGTAGCAGGCGACGATCCAGGGAGCCAGCCAAAGCCAAACCTGTGATCGTCTTGCGGGAGACGCCTTGGATACCACTGGGGAAAGATCCATGGC
>JAGQQP010000055.1 GCA_020426085.1 Planctomycetaceae bacterium
TGCGACAGCAGGGGGAACAGGCGGTTGAAACACGCATCAGTACCTTTCCCACGCTCTACGGCGAGAAAGTGGTCGTTCGATTATTTGTCGGTTCAGGGCAGTATAAACATCTGGAAAGCCTGAACCTGCCTGGTGAAATCCTGTTCGAACTGCAGCGACTGCTGTCTCAGACGGGGGGCGTCATCCTGATGACGGGGCCGGCGGGCAGCGGGAAAACGACAACCATCTACGCCTGTCTGCGCGAAATCATTCGGCAGTCTCAAGGATCTCGCAGTCTGGCTTCACTGGAAGATCCGATTGAAGTCGTCGTGCCCACGGTTGCTCAATCGCAGGTGAATCCGGCTGCGGGTTTTGATATGGTTCTCGGTCTGCGATCTCTGCTCAGGCAGGATCCGGAAGTCATTATGGTCGGCGAAATCCGGGATCGGGAAACCGCGGAAACCGTCTTCCAGGCATCGCTGTCCGGACATCTGGTCGTCACCACATTTCATGCCGGCAGTGCGACGGAAGCGGTGAGCCGCCTGTCGGATATGGGGATCGAACCTTATCTGCTGCGCAGCGGTCTACTGGCGATCTTGAGCCAGCGGCTGCTCAGGCGACTCTGTGCGTGTGCGGAACATTCGCAAGCCGAAGAAGATCGGATGGGCCTGGAGGTCGAACAGTGGAAAGTCCCCGTTGGTTGTCCGGAATGCGGACAGACCGGTTATCAGGGACGTATGGTCCTCACCGAAATGTTACAGCCCGGTCAGTCCGAAGTGGCGAATGCGATCTTAAATCGATCCGATGCAACGGTCCTGCATCAGCTCGCTATTCAATCGGGGATGCGGACGCAGTGGGACCGTGCGCTGGAGGCGGTAAATCAGGGGCTCACCAGCCCGGCGGAGGTTCGTCGGGTACTGGGCATGACGCGAAAGAATGGTTAACGGGTAGCCGGTTTTATCAACGCGGAATTACGGATGAAAACAGAACGCAGAATTAATCGTTTCTGACAAAAAGCAGGTGTGACTATGAATTCAAGAGACGATTCTGAATCGAATGAGATCAGCGACACTCATTTTGAACTCGATGAACTGATTGCATTGAACGAAGAAATCATTTCACTGGTGCAGGCCGGGATTCCATTGGAACTGGGGCTCCGCGAAATGGGAAATGAACTTCCGGATCGGCTCGGGAAAATCACTGCTGATCTGGCAACCAGAATGGAGCGGGGCAGTACGCTGCCGGAAGCGATGGCCGCGGAAGGAGACAGCTTTCCTCTCGTGTATCGTGTGATTGTGGAAGCGGGCATCAAGTCGGGCAAGCTGACGGTGGCGCTGGAAGAGATGTCAAACTACGCTTGGGAACTGTTTCATCTGCGCCGCCAGATCGGGATGGCGATGGTCTATCCGCTGATTGTGTTCAGCCTGGCATATGGGCTGTTCATGATCTTCCTGTTTGAAGTCCTGTCGCGATTCAATGCCGCTTACGATATTTTCCGTCTTGGTGAATCAAAGCCTCTGCAGTTGTTGAACTCCATGCAGTCCACGGTCATTTACTGGGGCATGGTTCCGCCGCTGCTGCTGTTTCTGTTTGTCATTGTCTGGATGAGGACCGGCAGTTCGCAGTTACTGAATTTCAAAGGGACCAGCCGTCTGATTGGCTGGATTCCCGGCGTGCAGAAGATTGCCAACTATTATCGGTACGGCAATTTTTCTGAACTGATGTCGCTGTTGATTCAGCAGAACATTCCCTTTGCCGAATCGGTCGTGCTGGCTGCGGAAGCGACCGGCGATGATCAACTGGTGAAATCGGCTACCCTGATGGCAGAGCGGCATCTGCATGCACAGCCGGAAACAGTCGTCACCACAAAAGAATATGGCTGGCCTCCGCTGTTAACCTGGTTGCTGACCACGAAAAATCATCAGGGAGAACTCAGTCTGGCGCTCAAAAATGCGGCAGATATGTATCGGAGGAAAGCCACCAGCTATACACGCTGGTTTCGCGTTTTGTTTCCGATCTTTACCGGTGCGATCATCGGCGGAGGTACGGTGTTATGCTATTCTCTGGTATTATTTCTTCCGTTCTCGGACATGCTTAAACAATTAGCCCAGCCGTGAGGTTCTTACAGTGAAAGGTCATTGTTCTGATCCGGGTTTTAACGATTGCAGGGATTGCATGTATTACGGGATGGCTGTCAGATGATTTGGTATCGTTACCAGGGAACCAACTCACAAGGTAAACATGTTTCCGGCCGCATTCATGCCGCGGACCGGGATGAAGTGGCGAGCCGCCTGCAGGATCAGGATCTTAAGATTGAACGGATCGAAGAAGAAGAATCAGAGCTGGCTTTTTCTATTTCCGGCGTGTCTGCTTATGCAGGCAGTCAGAAGCTTTCGTCACGCGATTACGATGTGATTTCCGATCACCTGTCTGATCTGACACGTGCGCGGCTCCCTTTATCGACAGGACTGGAAGCGGTTTCTCATGAGATCGAAAATCCGCGTCTGCGTTCCGCTGTCCAGAAGCTGGCTTCGCAGCTGGATGGCGGTAACGATTTGGAAACGGTGCTGGCCGACTCACGGGCGCCGCGTGAACTCTGCGCGCTGGTGCATGCCGGCACGCGCTCCGGGAAGATGAGCGAAATTCTGGCGGACTACGTCGCCCATACCAGGCAACTCTCAGAGATGAGAAGCCAGTTACTGATGGCACTCAGCTATCCTCTGATCCTGATGGCGTTCGCCATGCTGATGTTCCTGAGCATCATGCTCTGGATCCTGCCTTCGTTCGAATCGATTTATCGGGATTTTGGTATCGAGTTGCCGGGGATGACTCTTCAATTGTTTGAACTTTCTGTTTTCCTGCGGACGCAATGGTGGTGGTATCTGCCTGCCGGACTGCTGCTGGCGGGATGTTATCTGCTGTTGATGAAAACCGAGCGCGGCCAGATGTGGTCGCAGAAGATAATATATCGTCTGCCTTTGATTGGTGGGCTGCTCAGTGGCCTGTCTGTCTCGCGATTTTCGCATCTGCTGGCATTGCTGGTCGACAACCAGGTCCCATTCCTTGAAGCACTTAAGATGACCGGGGAAAGTTCCAGTAATTATGAAATTCGCAATGCCTGCCGAAAGTTTTCGGAGTCGGTCTCGTCCGGGCAGGCGGAAATTGCTTCTCTGGAGTCATTGAAAATATTTCCGGCGACTTTTTTACAGACCTTAGCCAGTCAATCGGGTGCCACATCTCATCAGGGCCCCCGCTATTCTGTTGAAATCCTGAATGCACTGTCAGACATGTTAAACAGCCAGACACGGGTCCGTATTACTTTTTTCTCGTCAGTCGTTGAGCCACTGGTGATTATTTTCTGTGGCACGCTGATGGGCTTTCTGTTCATCGCCATGCTGGCCCCTTTAATTCAACTGTTGAACTGGCTGTCCTGAATCGGGTGGCTGACTGTATCGATATCAAAATCATTTACTCCAGAGAGCGACTGTCGCGTTCAATCACACATGGACAAGAAATCTCACTTCGAAAATCTGAATCGACTTTTTGGCAACGTAAGAAGTTCGTCGCCATTCGAGACCTTTCTGTCTTTCGGACGCGTCTCTTATTCTCAACAGGTGGCGTTACTGCGGATTCTGGCGATTGCCGCCGACAAACAGCTGCCGTTGATTGATGTTCTGGAAACATTCGGAAAAGACATTCGAGGTCACTGGCGCTACCAGATTATGCGTCTGGTCGATCTGCTGCGGAGTGGAGTCCCCCTGGCAGAGGCGCTGGAGAAAATTCCGTATGTCATTCCCGCCAATGCGTTCTTTCTGGTGAAGGCGGGAGCGGAATCGGGAACCCTGCCTTCAGCGCTGGCGCTGGCCGCGGAAGTGTGTGCCGAGCAGCGCAATGAACGGGATTATCTGCGCCCCGGTATCGGCCTTTATCTCTGTACGGTTTTTCTCATTATGCTCCTGGTCTTCATGTTCATCTGCTACTGGATCATTCCCAAGATGAAAAAAATCTATTACGACTTCAACATGGAAATGCCGGACCTGACGATAGCAATCAACGATACTTCTGATCTGATTGTCACTTATGTTCCATTGCTTATTCCAGGAATTCTGATTCTTTTTTTCCTGTATCTCAGACTCCGTCGTTCAGGTTATCTGGAAAATGGCTGGCGTCCCCGGTTTGTTTCCGGGCGCTATTATCCCCGTTTAATTGCGCCGGATGTCTTACGCTTTCTGCATGTCACTACCGAATCCGGGCGTCCCCTGCTGGGGGCATTTGAGACCCTGTCAAACACCACAAAAAATAAATATCTGTCTGCCCGCTTTAACGCGATTCTGGAAGATGTTCATAAGGGAAACGACTGCTGGACGTCACTGCATGATTACAGTCTGCTGACTCCCAGTGAAGTGCGTCTGTTGCAGTCAGCACAACGGGCGGGAAATTTAAGCTGGGCACTCAAAGCGATTGCAAAAGGAATTGAGCGGCGCATCAATTATCGAATGGCGCTGCTGAGAGAATATCTGGAACCAACTTTTATTCTAGGACTGGGCTGCGTCGTGGGAATATTCGTCATCGGACTGTTTTTGCCGCTGGTGACGATCATGAATGCCCTGTCTTAACCTCAGATAACGGTTGAAACGTGAGAAATCAAATTCAAAATCACAGAGCCTGTTCAAGTCGTGTCGCATCGCCGGGATGTCGACGGCGCGGATTTACTCTGGTGGAGATGATGGTGGCAGGCGTGCTGCTGATGACGGTCTCCATGATAGTGGTGCCTGCAATCTACTGGGTGCATCGCGAACGCCGTCAGACCGAACGCCGTCAGATTGCGATTGTCGAAGTGGAAAATCTGATGGAGCGCACTGTTGCTTTGCCCTTCGATGAAGTACGGCAGTCGACTGTGGACAAGTTCGCTTTATCGGAAAGTGCGGTCAGACAACTGCCTGATGCCAGTTTACAAATCAAAATCAGTAATGCGGATGATGTGAAGCAGATGAAAAAAATTCAGATCCAGCTCGACTGGAAAAATCAGCAGGGAATCAGAGAGATGCCGGTGAACCTCACTTCCTGGGTCTGTCTGAAGGAACAGAAGTAATGCAGCGACGCGGATTTCATTTTTCGATCAGACAATACGGCTGTCCTCCAGGAATTTCTCTGGTGGAAGTCGTGGTGGCGATGGGCATCGCTTCGGTGCTGATGGGCATCAGCATGACGACCATGCATACCGTGCTCCGTGCCGAACGTGAAACCAGCAAAGCTGCCTGGCTGGGTTCTTCGTTCCAGCGTTTTTCTCATCTGCTGCGCGCTGATATTCATGCGGCCGTTGCTGTACGGTTTCCTGCAGAGGGGGGAACAGAAATCACGCTGCAACAGCCCGACAATCAGAGTGTGACCTATCGTATCGATCAACATCAGATTTTCAGAGTGGTCACCAGCCAGGGAAAAGAAGCGCACCGTGATGTCTTCTATCTGCCCGAAGGAAGTGATGCCCGCTTCTTCGAACAGCAGCGACTGCATCGTGCTGGAATTTCCATCGAAGAGCCCGATCCATTACAGCGGGTGTTAAATCATAAGAAAAACCAGTCAGATCAGCCCGGAAGACCGGCGGTCCAGGAATTGTCCATCATTTCTACCATCGGCCATGATTACCGATTAGCAGATTTGAAACTGAAACAACCAGAAATAGAAACAAATAAAACCGAGTGACAGGGTCAATCCTATGCGTCTCTACTACAATTCAGTCATTGGATCTCAGACGAAGCACACACGCCGCGGGGCCGTGTTAGTCATTGTCATGATCTGTCTGCTGTTGATTTCACTGGTGATGGCTTCCCTGTTGAAATCGACTTTGATGCAGAGACGGCAAATGCTGAAAGAGCAGTTGCAGGTGCAGGCAGACTGGCTAGTCGAGTCGGCTCTGGAACGTGCCGCACAGCAGCGATTGACGAATCCCGAGTACCAGGGCGAAGTCTGGAAGATTGATCCGGAAGAACTGGGAACCCGCTATACTGCTTCTGCAGAAATTATATTGAAACCGGAAGGGGACGCGGATCGTAAATTGTCGATCCAGGCACGTGTGCAATATCCGGAAGGTCAGACACTTACAATTACCCGAACGAAAAAAATAATTTTATGACCACGCTGAGTCGGTCAGTATTCCGTATTTATAAAGTACCTGCTTAAAAATGATCTGTTATTATTGTTTCAGGAACTACAGATGATGAAAAATGTTGCTCCCCGATATCGCCGAAGTCTGGAGCGTAGCGGCTTCACACTGATTGAACTGCTGGTCGTGATTGCGATCATCGCAATTCTGATTGCACTCCTGCTGCCCGCTGTCCAGCAGGCACGCGAGGCGGCCCGACGCACACAGTGTAAAAATAATCTGATGCAGATCAACCTGGCGCTGCAAAACTATGAAATGGCGTTCGAGGTCCTGCCCGCGGGGGTCTATAACCAGACGGGACCTGTCAAAAATGAACCCAAAGGTTATGACATGGGCTGGCTCGGCGGACTCATGCCGTTTGTCGATCAGGCGATTGTTTATCGACATATTGACTTCAAACAAAGTGTGTACGCTAATGCCAATTACGAAGTGCGCAAAAGACCCATTTCATTTTTAAGCTGCCCTTCCGATCCCAAAGGGCCTGTTTTGCAGGTGCCCATCAACGATAATCTCCCGTTGTTTCAGACAAACTACGCGGCCTGTTATAACGCCAATGAAGCGCCCATCGATGTCAACAACTCGGGAGTCATGTTTTTAAACAGCAGCATCAGTTACGATCAAATCACTGACGGCAGCAGCAATACCATCTTTATCGGCGAACATCTCTACGACGATACCAACCTGGGCTGGCTCTCCGGTACCCGCGCCAGTCTGCGGAATACCGGTTCTGTGAACAAGGATCACCCTGGATATTCAGGTAACTGGGGCATCAATAACCCTACCACACCTGTAGAGGAGACTCCTGTCGATCCACTGTTAAATGTTGGCGGATTTGGCAGCTACCACGAAGGGGGCACTCACATCGGGCTGGGCGACGGTTCTGTTCGCTTCATTTCTGAAAACATCGATCCCGAATTGCTTGAGCAGCTCGGTAACCGCGGAGACGGCAAACTGATGGGCGAGTTTTAATCAGCCACGCGGATGATACATCTGATGCACGGCCTTCAGGCGACTGTGATCGACGTGCGTGTAGATCTGGGTGGTGCGAATATTGGCATGTCCCAGCAGTTCCTGTAACGCTCTGATCTCGGCTCCACCGGCCATCATATGTGTCGCGAAGCTGTGTCGCAGTGTATGCGGGCTGACCTCTTTACTGCAGCCGACACGGGCCGCATTTTTCTTGACGATGTTCCAGACCATGACCCGCGACAACTGCTTGCCCCCCCGATTCAAAAACAACGCCTGTTCTGCAGAATTACGTCGGCTCAGCAGGGGACGTTCGTGCCGCAGATACGCTTCCACGGCGGCGACTGCAACCGGATTCAATGAGACCATGCGTTCCTTGTTTCCTTTTCCGACGCAGCGGGCATAGCCTTCCGCCAGCTTGACCGAATTCAAAGGCAGAGTAACGATCTCCGTCACTCGGCAACCCGTCGCATACATCATCGCCAGAATTGCCCGGTCTCGGAGGGGGTAACGATCCTGATTACAGGGAGCCGAGAGCAGCTGATTGACTTTTTCCGGACTGAGAACTTTCGGCAGGTATTTCCAGAGCTTAGGCGAGTTCAACAGGTCGGCAACACTTTCAGCCAGTACGCCTTCCAGTACCAGATAACGAAAGAAAAGTTTGAGCGTGACCAGATGCCGTGAAACCGTTGTGGCAGCCAGCTTGCGCCGATTGAGATGCTGCAGGTAACCGGAGAGAAAAGAGAGATCCACCTCACTTAACGGAATTGGTTTCTGCAGGCGATACCAGTCCAGAAACTGCACGACATCCGAGCGATACGCGGAGACTGTATTCGCTGCCATCCCGCATTCCGCTTCCAGGTAATGCAGAAAGGGTTCCAGATGCACCCCGGGGTCAGCCGGTTTGCGGACCTGGAATCTGGAATTCGCCGGTGGTCGTTTACGTGGCGGCATGAGAGAACCCGAAGTCAGTTTAGTGAATCAGACGTGCTGAAAGACTGCGACACTACCAGTTTATTCATCAACAGAATTAATGGCAGGCGCCAATCGGGTTTATCGGCCGACAGCTGAGATCCGCTTGAACCAGCATCGGGTTAGCGCAATCCTAACGGTTGCAGGGGGCAATGCGCGGCGACAAAGGTCTGCGGTTCGTCGGCATCGTCAAACAGGACACTCACCATTCTTTTACGGGCAAAACCACTGATGCCCATCACGGTTCCCACGCCATACCGCGGATGCCTGACCCGCATGCCTACCGAAAAGCCTTGAGGAATCTCAGCAGCCTGGGGTGAATTTTTAAGAAGGTCGGCACCGGTCATCAGCAGAGGCCGCTCCGGATTGGCTGCTTTCAATGCAGTCGTATCAATCTCACCACGTTTGACGGACTCCACGAACTCATCGAATTGCGAGCGCGATTCGAACAGTTCATCGGTGGTCTGATCGTTGAGTTCCACATCGATTTCTTTGAGGAAGTCACTGGTGATGGTTCTCCACGGACGGCCGCGCATCGAACGTTCGCGGGTCTGTGTCAGGTACAGACTCTGTTCGGCCCGGGTGATCCCCACAAAAAACAGGCGGCGTTCTTCTTCCAGTCCGTCGCGCAGTTCTTCGCGCAGGACGCGTTCGTGGGGAATCAGGTTCTGTTCGACACCGACAATAAACACAACCGGGTATTCCAGGCCTTTCGCCGCGTGCAGTGTCATCAGTGTCACGCGCCCGGCGTCAGCATCCAGTTGATCGGTTGCACTGGCCAGCGTACTGACTTCCAGAAAACCTTCCAGCGTTGTTTCTTCGCCGTAGATGTCATCATATTTTTTGGCAGTAGACAACAGTTCGTTGACGTTGGCAATCCGCTGTTGATCGTCTTCGTCCGGGCTCTCTTTCCAGCTGTCGACCATCCGCGTACTGTCGATGATATTTTCCATCAGGTTTGCGACGGATCCCGAGTCGGCCATCGAAAATCCGTTGATCATTTTGGCAAACCGCGCCACCATGGTCGCTGCCCGTTTGGAAAGTTTCGGGCAGTCTGCCGCCTGCTGAGCGGCTTCCATCAGGCTGATGCCGCGCTCGTCGGCCCAGCGAATCAATTTGTTTTGAGTCGTTTTACCGATCCCACGAAGAGGCTTATTGACGATGCGGGAGAACGCAACGCGATCGTCGGGGTTATTGATCAGTTTCAGATACGAGAGCAGGTCTTTGACTTCCGTGCGTTCATAGAAGGCGACACTGCCAGCCAGCTGGTATGGAATTTTATGTCGGGCCAGTGCCAGTTCCAGTTCACGTGAAAGCGAATTGACCCGGTAAAAGATGGCGAAATCGGTATATTCGTGCTCTTCCTGATCAACGGCGCTGCGAATGCGTCGGGCGATGTCGTCGGCTTCGTGACGTTCATCCTGATAACTGAGCAGCTCGACCGGAGAACCGTCGTCGTTTTCCGTAAACAGAGTTTTGGCTTTGCGACGCTGATTGTGAGAAATCAGATCGTCGGCGACGCGGAGGATTTCTTTCGTACTGCGAAAATTCTGTTCGAGCCGAATCGTTTTGCAGTCGGGGAAATCCCGTTCGAACTGCAGGATGTTTTCAATCTTTGCGCCCCGCCAGCCGTAAATCGACTGGTCGGGATCACCGGTGACACACAGATTGCGCGTATTTAAGGAGAGCCCCATGACAATCTGGTACTGCGCCAGGTTAGTGTCCTGGTATTCATCAACCAGAATGTATTGATAGCGTTCATCGAGTGTCGCCCGTAATTCGGGAGAGCCTTTGAGCAGACTGGCGACGTGCAGCAGTAAATCGTCAAAGTCGACTGCGTTCGATTCGAGCAGCAGTTTCTGGTACATCGGATACACGCGCGCCGCGACCGCCTGTAGATGATCGCCCACCGATTCCTGATAGACCTCGACAAACCGGTCGACCGTAATCAGATCATTTTTGGCGCGACTGATCATCGATGCGATGGTCGAGGGGTTGTAGGCCACCGTGTCAATGTCCAGTTCATTCAACACGAAGCGAATCAGCTGCTGCTGATCAGTCGTGTCAAAAATCGAGAAGTTACTGTCCAGCCCGACGCCTCTGCCGTACCGCCGCAGGATTTTCACGCAGAATTTATGGAAGGTGGATATCTCGATGCGCGAGTCGGGGATCAGCTGCCTGACCCGTTCCCCCATTTCATCCGCTGCCTTGTTGGTGAAAGTAATTCCCAGAATCTGATGGGCGGGAACCTGTGCATGAATCAGCGAAGCGATCCGGTGGGTAATAACACGGGTTTTTCCTGAGCCCGGTCCCGCCAGTACCAGTAATGGTCCCTGATGATGCGAGACAGCAGCATATTGAGGCGGCGTCAGGACCTGCTGAAAATCCAAGTGAAAATCCTTTTAAGCGTTGAGTTGGATTTATTGTCTGAAACCACCAATGTACGTTCCCGCATCTCAAATTCCAAATCGAACCCGTCGATTATTCAGCTCGATTCTCTATCTGACTTACGAAATCAGAGCGATGAGTGAATTCCGCAGTCTCTCACAGGGAGAAAAACAGACTTTAGGTGCAGAAATAGTGAACATTCGCATGTTTTGTTAATGTTGCGAATACAAGCCACTTTGGTTGATTGCACAATATTTGTGGGTCCACTAGACTGCGCAGAGATGGTGTGATGATGTCCTTGGGAAAAACGTCGGCTGAGTTTGACGATCTCGAGGAATAGGATGTCTGGCTGGAGTCTCCGGCCCGAATTTGCACCATCGAAATTAACAGGATTTCTGCAATCTCAAAATATTGTTTTTGAAACCTCCCTGTGGACAGGGTTTTGCAGATATTGATGCTGGAAAAGTTGATTGGGGGCAGGGATGTATGAATTCAGCACACATTCCCTGCTGCTAAATGACGATAAATTATTTTACAACGGTAGTTTCCACCCCTACTACCATTAATGAGGGCCCTTGGTGTCCCGCGTTCTTGTGAATGGTGGCGACCGTTATTCGAATCCCTTTGTCGACGGAGTGAGATCAGTATGCTTCTCAAGGAATCAAACCGAACCAGAAAGAACCAGAAATATTTTGGTGTGCTCGGTCTGGCAGTTTTAGGACTGGCCAGTCTGGCGTTGGTTGTCACAAACTTAATGGCTGTGGAAGACAAGAAGCCGGAAAAAGCAGATGTGGGTCTGCAGGGCATTTTACCAGCCGAAGTTCCTGAAGGTCTTTCAGAGGCACCAGAAGGACTGGAAGGTAAGTGGGCAGAATGGGATCAGCAGGTCAGCGATCTGCTGGGCAAGCTCTATGAATCAGACCTGACGCTGGAACAGCAGAAGCAGACTCTGGCTGCACTGCAGACAAAAATTCAGGAAGCACAAGGGCAGGCTGTTCTTGCCGACTACACCAGCCGCCTGCAGCGTCGTGTGGAAATCGCGGATGCAGTTCTGAAAACACTGGAAGTCGATATAGCTGCAGTCAAAGCAGCCCAGTTGAAAGCCCAGCAGGACAAAGTGGCGAAAGCCGCTGCCGCTCTGAAAAAATACCTGGGTACCATGGATAATGGTAACGGCTGGGTTGACTACCTGCAGCTCGATGCCTTGCAGAAAGAACTGAAAAACAGCTACTCCGAAGTCGAACTGATGGATCTGCTGAAATCGCTCAAACAGAAATTCGAAGAGCGTGGTGCTCTGACCGATGCAGAACAGCGAAAGTTCTTCAACCGTCCTCAGTTCCAGAACCTGGAAAAATCAGTCCGTGCATTCCTGGCTGATTCGAAGCCATCTGCGACGAAGATTGACGCCGGTAAAGTTCGTACACAGCTGACAGCACTGGTGACCAACCTGGAAGAATATGAAGTATCCGAAAGCAACAAGAACGCTTTCGAAGCACGTAAAGCATATGCGTTGCTGCGTCAGGAACTGGCCGGTGGGCTGGAGCCACTGACGACTGCTCTGCGAAACAATTATTTCAACTATAACCTGCGTGTCATGGTCGCTGAAGACTTCATGAACCGTCTGATCAACGACAGCACCTGTGAAACCGGTCCTGTTGTAGACTGCATCCTGGGTGCTTATGTGACCGGGAATCAGGCGACTACCACTGAAGTCGGCGTTGATTTCAAACCCAGCGATTCCACACTGCGGTTTGATTTGACTCTCAAAGGTGTCACCAACAGTGAGACTTCCGGTACGACCAGCCAGGCCACGATTTACACATCAGGCCATCATCAGATCTGGGGTACCAAAGAAATTAACTTTGACGGTGATGTGTTTGCAACTCAGCCTGCCTGGGTTGAAGTTGCCGCCCATAACACCACCGTTGGTGCCAGCACCAAACTGGACGGCATTCCTCTGCTGGCCAGCCTGGGTCGCAATATGGCTTACCGTCGTACAGCGGAATTGAAAGGTGAAGCAGAAGCCATCGCCGCACAACGCGTACGAGATCGGGTTCGTCCCCGCTTTGATGAAGAAGTGGATGAACGTATCGGGCGTGCTAACGAAGAAGTCGGCGGCAAGCTGAATAAGCGTCTGCAGGACAATGGTCTGTTTCCAACAGCCCGCAGCTTTGCTTCTACTGACACGCATCTTTACATTCGGACCCGGTTGATGGATACCGGCGAACTGGCTGCCAATTCGCCACCATTGACCATCACTCCCGATGAAAGTGTTGTGGTACAACTTCACGAATCAGTTATGAATAACAGCCTCTCCCGGATGAACCTGGATGGCCGTAAAATTACCGATCAGGATCTGATCACCGAATTTGAAAAATCGGTCGAAGATGTTCTGGGACGTAAAGTCAAGCTGGAACGACCTCCCGTTGATCCAGATAAGGGACCCAATATCCTGGTCTTCGACGATCACGATCCGATTCGTGTGCAGATTACAGACAATACTCTGAATCTGATCCTGCGTTGTGGTTTTGAACAGCAGGGCGAAACCGCTGTGCCGACTCAAATCATCACAGTTCCTCTGCACTTCAAAGTCGACGGTGATAAAATCCATATTACCCGCGGTGATGTCAAATCATCAGCCGTCGTTCGACCAGAACGGATTGCTTCTCAAATCGCTCGTGCCGGCGTGGTTCGCAGCAAGATGGAAAAAGCATTTCCGGATCGTGTTGAAGATTCACAGGTCAAAGCCAAACTGGAAAACCGGACCGTCTACCTGGACATCACTGGTATCAAAGCCAACGATGGCTGGTTGACGATTACCGTCGGCAACGATCTGACCGTTGAAAAGAACGAAACCAAGCTGCCACCTGAACCAGCAGAAACAGCTTCCGTAAAATAGTCAGAGATTTCCGATCTGACCAGAAATGAAAAGAGGCGAATCAAATCGATTCGCCTCTTTTTTTATAGCGGCTGGTAAATCAGCTGTGATCAATAATCGATATCGTCTGCTTCGATGGCTTCCTGCATGATCAGGTCGTAACGCAGACTGG
>JAGQQP010000560.1 GCA_020426085.1 Planctomycetaceae bacterium
AGATGGACTTCACAGGAAAGCCGCTCAAGAGCATGATCTATGTGGAGCAGGCTGGTTTTGAAGCAGAAGAGGATCTCAAATACTGGATCAATCGCGCTGTGAAGTTTGCACAGTCGCTTCCTGCCAAAGAGTGAATTAACTTCAGTCGATCAAATCTCAGTATTCGGTTCCGTACCAGTAACCATAAAAGTGGTACGGATCATAGTAGAAGCCGGAAGACTGTTGCATGATCTGTGCATAACTGGGCAACGGGCTGACCTGAACATAAACAGTCGGCCTGCCAGGTGTAATTCCCATCGCTTTACGGGCACTGATACGCTGCATCCGCTGCTGTGCCTGTAGAAACGCTCGTTGCTGAATCAGTTTCTGACTGACAGACATGCGCTGATATGCCGGCCCGGTAGATTCAGTCGACGGAACTTTCGTTACGTTAACCTTACTCTTTTGTGAGTCAGTTGAGACATGATCGGAGCTGATCTGCAGCGGTGTCTGTTCCTGACCGTAAGAGGATACGATGAAGAGTTGAGTCAGAATTAAAGAGAAAATAGAAAAGCGCATCATGAGCCTCTCTCTTCACAGGAACAGAAAAAGTCGATGAATCAATTACGTAGCGACAAAAACGCTGCGCAGAGACGAACCCCACAAATGAGTCCATTCAATCGAATTCATCGACTTACCCTGGAACTGTACTGAACAATTTCCCTCAAATCCTGCCAACAGACTTAATTTTGAAGTCAATTTTGCGGATCAGGGAAACTTTACGATCTCTACCCAGGAAGGAGATTTGCCTACCTCGTACGTCGCAAATCGTTCCAGAGTTCCATTTTCAGGCGAGATTTTGAACGCAGCCAGTTTGCCGCTTTTCTGTCCCGCTGCATACAGGAAACGGCCCGTGGGATCGATGTTGAATGATCGCGGCGTATCTTCCGTAGCAGCCTGACCGATGGACGTTAATCGCCCTGTCTTCTGATCGACGGCAAAACAGGCAATGCTGTTATGTCCTCGATTCGAAGCATATAAATAGTCTCCGGACGGGGAGAGTTCGATGTCGGCACAGGTATTTTTTCCATCAAAGTCATCGGGTAACGTGGAAACCGTTTGAAACGCTGACAGCGTTCCATTTTCTGCGTTCAATTTGTACGCAGTCACTGAGCTTCCTTTTTCATTATCGAAATAAATGAAACGGTTATCCTGGGATATCGCCAGGTGACGGGGCTCCAGGTCAGGTGCCGCCGAGAGCTTGGGTGGAGTATTGGCTTTCAGGACTCCCTGTTTTTCATCCCAGACAAACTGATAGATCGCATTCGGTCCGGTATGGGGAACGAACACAAACTGATTTTTCTGATCAGGTAATATCGCATGTGCATTTTTCTCAGTCGGTATGGTCTGCAGAATTTCTTCCAGGATCTCTCCCTGTTTTCCCAGACGATGGACGGCAACTTTCCCTTCGCCGTAATACGCCGAAAACAGATAACCGCCTGATTTATCAGTCGCGATGTAAGCAGCATTCCCTCCCGCCGGGATGCTGGAAATGAGTTTCAGTTTTCCGGTTTGAGGATCAATGGAGAAACTCAAGAATTTGGATACGGTCCGGACGGAGGCAAACAGATATTTCTTTTGCGGATCAACTTCCAGGCAACCGGGGCCTCCCTCCAGGGAAACATCTTCCAGATGAGTCAGTGCCCCAGTCCCTTCATTGAGTTGATAGATGGCTATTTTTTTCTCTCCCCCAAGAGAGATATAGGCAAAACTTCCCGCTTCACAGGGAACCTTAGAGAACATACAGACCCCCATCACCAGACAACACTGAAGTAAACCGCGCATGACTGCCCCTTGTAGAAAATGTTTGCGTCAGATCAGCAAAGACAACTCTCTATCAGTAGAGCCGGTTAGGGTTCTGATTTCAAGCGGTAGCTGATTGCAGGGCACGCCCCAGGGCTTCCAGCTCTCGCGCGCCGCCAAATACAATGCACACATAAACCTGATCATTTTCGATCCATCTGACAGTTGCATAATTCCCCTTATCTAACTGGGAATATTCAACCTGCCCTGGATTGAAAGCGGTTTGTGTCGGCAGAGGAGAGACCTGTGAGGCGGGAATCTGCAGTAGAGCCCCAAAAACGGACCGGTTATTTCCGGTACGGAGCCGAAAAAATCGTGCTGCAGTATCCTGGGTTCCTGAGGTTCCTGCAGTGACCCCATAGGTCTTACTGTAGATAGTTAAATGTCCCCGGGAATTCCAGCCTCCCTGTGCAGGCAGGTGAGACGTAAAATGCTGATCGAATTCCGGTAACAGACGACTGTCCAGATTGAGTTCCGGACCGAAGCGGGCCAGAGAGATCACCGGTTGCTGCGAAGCCCAGAGATAGGTCAGCACTGCTGCCAGCATAAGACAGGCTGAGAGCCCGGCCAGAATGTTCGGGTTATGCAGGAACCGTTTACGAGTAGATTCGATCTGCGGGTGACTGGCAATTTCAGTCGATTCATGATCAGCAAGCGACTTCAGTAACCTGTCTCGCAGCCCCTCCGGGACACTGACATCAAACAGAGTCCGGTTCAACTGCGCGTCAAAAGCCGGATCAGCAGCGATATGACCTGAATCAGTATTTTCTGATTCAGGAAAGCCTGATGATCTGGATGGTTCTGACGTGTTCATAATGAAGCCAAATTTCCGCTGTAATATTTAAGAGTGTATCGCAGTGACGTCTCGTAATGGTTCTGAAAACCGTTCCTGTAAAAATGACTTTGCCCGCGACAGCCGACTCATCACGGTCCCCACTGGAATGGACAATTCGGAAGAGATTTCTTTGTAGGACCGCTCTTCAAAATAATACATCAATAAAGGAACCCGAAATTCTTCGGTCAGTTCGTCCAGAGCTTTCTGTAACTCTTGTGAAGTCAGTTCCGGCGTAGTTGTATCTTCAGAAGCCAGATCAAACGTCAGACTCAAAGACACAGCGTTTTTCTTTTGCGATACATTTTTCAGAAATAGATTTCTCAAAATCGTACAAAGCCAGGATCGGGCCAGCTTCGGATCACGCAACTGAGACAATTTTTTCTGGGCGATCAAATAGGTCTGCTGTGTCAGATCTTCCGCATCGGCGCTTTCACCAGACAACCGGTACGCATAACGAAACAGCAGTTGATAGTAATCATCAACCAGTCTTGTCAGTTCATCTGAATTATTATGATTCGATAATGACATAACCTGACTCTCTAAATAGAAAGATACTGATACACCACAGGTTATTCCCCAATAAGGTCATTTTATTGATTTTTTTTCTGATTTTCGGCTGCATTTTATCCCGAGCGCGAACTCACACTATGAACATTTGACAATAGATCTACCGAAATATCCAT
>JAGQQP010000561.1 GCA_020426085.1 Planctomycetaceae bacterium
GCCCGGCTCTGCAGACGTTTATCATTCAACTCTGTGGACCCGGTTCCTATGTGCCTAACGCACGCGCCGTGCGAGGCGGCAGCTACAGCGCGATCATCGAAAGCAACAACGTCGGCCCGCAGGGGGGGCAGGTCCTTACCGAAGAAACCCTCAAGTCAATCAACGGGCAGTTCAAAAAAAGTGCCAGCGACTGAGCTCGTTTTCTACAGGTCTCTCCATGCAGCAGCCTATTACCGGCTACCATACTGACAAAGAAGGACACTGGGTCGCAGAGCTCGCGTGCGGCCACAATCAGCATGTCCGCCACAACCCGCCGCTGGAAGAACGCATCTGGGTCACCACCGCCGCCGGCCGAGACTCGATGCTGGGGCATCAGCTCAACTGCAAAAAATGCGACGAAAACGCACCCCCCGATTAAAAAGTAATATTACTCGCAGCGAACTCAAAATTAGCCGCAGGGCATTAGCCCCGGTTGTGCCTCAACTGTTATTTATCTTCTTTTAAATTACGCAAACTTCTTCGTAAAATGCTTCACACAACAGGAGCTTTAGATAACTCCATTCCAGTACATCCTTCTGTTTTGATTGCCGTTTTAACAGTCTCTGAAACAAAGAGTCTCAGTTCACCTGCATGCGGATATGCAAATACTTGATGTCCCGAGACGGCAGTTTTTGATAACACGGGTTTGACAACAGAGTCTAAGGCGTAAATAGATTTATTTTTATCTAAAATGTCGGGAGGATTTGGGAAATGCAGAATTTCATAGGTCTCACTGCTTCCATTCTCTCCAGTCACTTCAACAGGCAGCCATTGAAGTTCGTCACCAGAGGATGCATGGCAATCAAATAAATTTTTGAGTCGCTCAGAACAAAGTCGTACTCCCAGATCATTGGCTAGATAATCAGAGAATATGCCTTCCACCAGTTTCAGTTTTAATGGTTTCCAGTTTTCTACAATTCCCTCATAGGGAAGACAGAACCACTTAGTATCATCGATGCTTTCAGCAACCCCATATATTGCTTCATCATTAAATAACACTTGATAATATATTGTCCTTTCTAAATACCATCAAAGTGGACTAAAGGCTTTAAGACCTGATTATAACCTCCTTTGTCTATCATAAGATGAAAGCTATTCAAAATGGGAGCCGGTGAATGAAATTTTGGCAACTTGTTTCAGTATGTAGAGAAAAACCAAATATCCTTAAAAAAACATTAGAAGACCCACAATGGAACGAATACTTAGAACTGTACAATCTTTTCGGTGACTTGGTAGAAAATCAGGTACGCAAAAAGCTAGACCAAATAGTGCCTGAAGAGTTAGTCATTGATGTCCTTAAAAAGCATCACGAGAACATGTATATTTCCGAAGGATGTTTACGACTTCGCCCGTTAGGATCCCAAGATATGAAAATCACATTGATTGAAGTGTTTTACAAATATGGAGGCGAAAATTTAGAAGAAGTAATGGAAAGAGGAAGTGTTAAATTATGCGATTAAAAAGGTGTCGCCATTTTCAAACGGCTTCTGAATGACCATCCATCCAGAAGCCGTCTCGTATCGATCGTCTCTTTAAAACGAATCAGCCAACCGCAGCCGCGCTCTCAATATCCTGACGCGGACCGAAGAATTCAAAGTGAATCCGATCGTCGCCCACATCCAGGGCCTGCAGGCTGCGATACACATTCTGCATGAACGCTTTCGGCCCGCAGAAATAGTACTCGGCCTCTTCAAACGGTGTCCATTCCCGCAGCAGACTTTCGCAGACAACTCCCGTCGCATCACAGCGCTGCTGTTCCACATCCCCTTCTACAGGCTGGTCATAGATCACGCGCGTCTGCACGTTCGAACCACTCTGCTGCAGCTGCTGGACTTCTTCGGCAAACGCATGCGTGCTGCTGTTGCGGGCGGCCTGCAGCAGAAAAACGGGCCGCTCCGGTTGAGTCGCCACCAGTGATTTGGCCATCGACAGTAACGGCGTCACACCAATTCCGCCGGCCAGCAGTACCACCGGGCGCGTTGACGGCGTATCCGCTGCCAGGGTGAACTCACCGCAGGGAGGACCAATCTGCAGTGTGTCTCCGGGCTCCACCTGTTCGTGCAGATAATTGGAAATCAGTCCCTCGGGTGCATCCGCCGTCAATGGACCTTCTTTCTTCACACTGATTCGATAGTATCCCTGACCGGGCTGATCGGAAAGGCTGTAGTTTCGCGGCGAGGTCGGTGTTGCGGTTTCATCAATCTTCACTGTGATGTACTGTCCCGGCAGATAAGCGGGAATCGCCTGACCGTCGGCCGGCTTGAGGTAGAATGAAGTAATCACATCGCTCTCCGGTTCCTTGCGATCGACAACAAAATCGCGGTAACCATTCCAGCCACCCACCGCCGCCTGCTGGTCTGCATAGATCTGTTGCTCGCGTCCAATACAGACATCCGCCAGCAGCTGATATGCTTCTCCTACAGCGGCCAGAACTTCATCCGTCGCGCCGTCCCCCATCACTTCCTTGATGGCTGCCAGCAGATGCTTGCCCACAATTGGATACTGTTCGGGTTGAATCCCCAGCGAACAGTGTTTCTGCGCAATCAGTTCCACCGCGGGCGTCAACGCTGCCAGATCGTCAATGTGCGTGAAGTAGGCACAGATGGCACCTGCCAGCGCTTTCTGCTGTCCGCCCGAATGCTGGTGGGCCTGGTTGAAATAGGCCTGCACTTCGGGGTTCTCCTGAAACATGCGTTTGTAGAACACCCGGGTCACGGTCTCGGCATTCGCGGCGACGGCCGGCGTGATTTCTTTGACAATTTGGATCGTTTTAGCGCTTAACATATTGAGTTCTCCCCAGAGAAACCTTGAAAAACAGGTCAAAACTGTTATACTACACCAAAAGGTATAGAATATAATTCTGCATGTCAAGGTGTAGAATTGAGGATATTTTTTAAATTGGGGCGGGAACCGTCAAAATGCTCTCAAAAACTCACGAATATGCCCTGCGCGCGGTCGCCTGTCTGGCAGGACAACCCGGACAACCGGCGTCAGCTGACTTCCTGGCCGAGAAGACAAAAGTCCCCCGCCGTTACCTGACCCGCGTATTGCAGGACCTGGCGGCGTCGGGGATCGTGAGTTCCAAAAGCGGCCCCAAAGGGGGCTATGAGCTGAAAGCAAAGAGTGGCGACCTGACGATTCTGGATATCGTCAACGCCATCGCCCCGCTGGAGCGGATCAACGCCTGTCCGCTGGGGCTCAAATCGCACACCAGTCTCTGCCCTCTGCACGCGGAACTGGATCGTGTCTACGCCGAAACCGAAGCGGCCTTCTCGCGCGTCACAA
This sequence comes from Planctomycetaceae bacterium, assembly GCA_020426085.1. Lineage (GTDB taxonomy): Bacteria > Planctomycetota > Planctomycetia > Planctomycetales > Planctomycetaceae > Gimesia. Next base: position 3,325 of record JAGQQP010000561.1, read on the forward strand.
TCCAACAGCTGCTGGAATCAACAAGCACCATCATC
>JAGQQP010000562.1 GCA_020426085.1 Planctomycetaceae bacterium
GCTGATCCACGGGGGCCCAGGTCGCTGCGATCAATGGACGTTTCTCCGTCACCGGGCAGGCAGGTGCGGGGTCAGCAGGATCAGCTTTGAAACTGTCAGCAGGTTCCGCAGTGACAGGCGGACAATAATCGAGCCTGCCATTCCCCGCACCGGTGTTCGCGCTCCCCTCGGAATGCAGATAAAAGGGAGTCGGCGTAAAACCTTGAGGCGGCCAGGTCTGTGCTTCCTGCCAGACGTTATCGCCCATCGAAAAATATCTTACAGGCACAGCAACAACAGGCGATTTGGCGGCGTCTGCTTTCAGATATTGATTGAACCATTTCAGGTTCTCGCCATCCTTGTCGATGACTGCGTTCTCACCAAAATCAACGTCCCCCACTTTCGCACGACCGATTGAGCCATGATCCCAGGGGCCCAGGATCAGCTGCTGGCGTTGCTGCGTTGCCAGGTCGGTGGACCAGTGCTGCATCCGACTGAAGTTGCCTACCGTTTCCCGCGAGAAGAAATCGTAGTAACCCACAATATGCTGCATCGGAAGTTTCAATTGGACCATCTCTGTCGACATCTCGGTTGGCTTCCAGTAGCCGTCATGTTCCGGATGCGTCAGCATGCCTTCCAGCCAGGGGATTGACCAGCCGATCTGTTCGTCGATCTCACTCATCGGCAGATGCAGCAGCGTTTTCCGCCAGTCGTCTGTGACAGTCGCCTCTTCCGGCTTCTGAGAATTTCCCGATGCCCAGCGCGTGATCAGCGAGAGCCGCATCGCGCCGCCCAGGTACAGATTGCGATAAAAGCTGCTGAAGGTCGCCGTCGGTGCAATCGTCACCAGTCCCGGCGGCCGTTCGTTGGCTGCCAGCCATTGAGTGGCACCGACATAGGATGCCCCCCACATGCCGATGCGACCGTTGCACCACGGCTGTTTCCCCAGCCATTCAATCGCGTCGTAGCCGTCGCGGCCTTCGTTATCGTAAGGGTAGAACACTCCCTCCGACTGAAACTTGCCGCGACAGTCCTGCACGACGGCGACATAACCGGCCGCCGCAAACCGCTCTGCCGATTTTTTAACGCGGTCTTTGTTATAAGGAGTCCGCATCAACAGCACGGGAGCCTGTTTGAGACTCGGATTGCGATAGACGTCGGTCGCCAGCAGCACGCCATCCCGCATCGGGACCATGACGGTTTCCTTCGTGATGGCAGGCGTTTCCGCGGCGTACAGCCAGGGTGCGACGAACAGACAGAAGCAGACGGCCAGGACATGCGAGCGTTTCATGGGCAGAGTCTTTCCTCAGCAGGAGAAATCAGAACAGGATCAGGCAGGTCGCTCTGTTTTTCTTACCAGCTTCGGACCGAAAGTGCAATTCAGAAGTGAATTCTGGTGCCCGTCATCGCGTCTCAGTTCAGGAAGAGCTGCAGATAGGTCACGTCCAGGACTTTGCCGAATTTCTTTCCGACCTCTTTAAAGGTTCCCACGACTTCGAATCCAAAACTCTGATTCAGATGCAGGCTGACCTCGTTCCCTTCCGCGACGCCGGCGATCAGCGTATGAAAACCGAGGCGACGTGCCTCTTCAATAATCGCCTGCTTCAACTGCCGTCCAATCCCCTGACCGCGATGAGAGGCTTTGACATAAAACGAAGTTTCCGCCGTATCCGCATAAGCCTGTCGGGGACGCCAATGAGAAAGACAGGCCCAGCCCGCGATCTGGTGGTCCACGACAGCGACCAGAATCGGATGCCGTGCATCATGCGATTCAAACCAGGGCAAGCGTTCGTCCCGTGTCATCGGTTCCATATCAAAGGTCGCTGTTGTCGTCAGAATGGCTTCGTTATAAATCTCGGTCATCGCTTCGAGATCCGCTAATACCGCAGGCCGAATTTTCATCGCCACAATGCCTTATGAGATAAGGAAACAGGGGACAGATCAGTGGTTGTGCGAAACCGCCGGAGATCACTGTTGATTAATGACGCCGGTTCCCTGATTCTGGTTCGCTGTTAAAACTGGTGTTCCGGTTTAACATCATGGCTTTTTCGCACGCACAGGAGTTTCAATACCAGCTGCGAGTTTGACTGCTTCAATATCGAGTTTATCAATCCATTCTGGCAGATTATACCAGACTTCATTAAACGCATACCCTCCTTCAGTCATCTCCCGGATGGCGTCTGCTTTGCTCCAGTCTTCAATTACTATCCGATAGATAGCACACATTGTACCAGTACGGTCTGCTCCATGTTTACAGTGTACTAACACCGGCGTCCGTTTCTCGTTGGTTACCAGTTGCAGGAAGCGGACTACTTCCTTCTGCTCCGGATGCCAGGCTTTCATATAGATGTGTTCGTAACCAAGCCCCGTACTCCCGATTTCATCGCGGTCTGAATGAAACGAACGCAGATTGATGATCGTTTCGATCCCCAGCGCTTTGAGGTTCTGCATTCCAGTCGCATTCGGTTGTGCACTGCGATAGAGGCGATCATTCACCCGAAACAGATTGGGAACACCCTCCATCTGCAGCGGCTGCGCCCAGCTATCAGGACGCTCAATCTGCTGTTCGGCAGCAATCAACGGATCCATCACCAGGAGACAGAGGACAACGGAGGCGGTATATTTCATTTTACATATCCTCACTGATTCGTAGACATTATTTTTCTACTCATTGCTGAGATCGCTTCACCAGGTGTTCCAGTTTGACATCATGCAGTTCCCGGTACGTTTCGCTGACACACCAGATTGCTGTCTCTTCATGGGTGATGCGAAAGCCCAGCGTTTCAAACAGGGGGACATTGCCTGTCTCCCGGATTGTATCCAGCATAACCGCAGGCTGTCCAAGATTCTTTGCTTGAATACAGATCCAGTCCAGTAAATGTCGCGCGATGCCTTTGCGTTGAAAGTCGGGATGGACGGCCAACCCGATGACATGGACGTGATCGGCATGTAGATCATATTGAACGGTTGCCACAATGGTGCCGTCGATCTCAGCCACCAGTCGTGTGCCGACCTGAGCACGTTCCGCCTGGCGGGCCAGCGCAGCGCCGGTGGGCCGATAGATGGAACGCAGTGGTGCAAACGCCGTTTCAAAAACGGTGGTCGCTGCTGCAGCGTCAGCGGGTGTCGCTTCCCGAATCAGAATGTCGTGCATGGGAATGCCTGATTTTAACTCGTGAACTCTTCCCAACCCTTGCGGAATTCAGAATGCAGAAATGGTTTCGCGCTCTCATTGCCGGTGGCCGTGAGTGTGTCGGCATCCCAGTCGAAGCCGCCGCCGGCGCGGTAGGCGGTATTGCCCAGCAGCACGGTTTCCGAAAGTGGTCCCGAATAGTCGAAGTTGCAGGTCGCGGGACCTTCTCCTTTGCAGGCGTCCGT
>JAGQQP010000563.1 GCA_020426085.1 Planctomycetaceae bacterium
TTGGTAAACGTATGCTGTTTTGCTGCGGGAGCAACCTGTTCTCGATCGATGGAAGCGCACATGGAGCTGATCCTTCCTGACACATACGATGCCTGCATCAGGAAAAAACGGCTGTGCCTCAGCCCCCTTTCCGGCGCGGCATTTTCATTGCAATCGTCAGTCGAATGCAATCTGCAATTTGTTGCATCGTATGCGTTTACATATATTCTATGCAGGAAACAGCGCTTTGGAAACAGGTTGTTTAAAACTTCGAAAAGATCTCCTGGACTTTCATCCGGAAATGATCGATTTTAAGGAATCATCTGCTGCCTCATGAATTGAAAACAGGCGGATACAGATGCTGCCTCCCCTCAGTATTTCAGCCAGAACACGACAATGCCGCTTCCATAAAACCCGGCATAAGTGATCAGCTTTAAGATCAGGGAAAAACAGATCCCCCTGAACTTTTCTTTCGAAAGCTGTGCTTCCAGTAACCCCAGCGGAAGCGCCCCGATCGGACCGGCGAGAAAGGCCCATTCGAAAACAAGACTAAGACGTCGACATAAAAGAAAATAGCAAATCGAAATACCTGCAAAGACAAACAGAGGCAGATAATCGCGCCAGAGAGAACGCTGCTGCGATCTGCGAAACTGGACGACAGCCAGAACAGGATCGAAGGCAATATATAGACAGAGAGGCCAGGTAAAAACAAATTCCCGGGTCCAGGCACTGATCCAGGTGGTCCCCAGTGCACCACCTAAAAACGCGAGCGTTCGATAACAGATTACCCAGGTGAATAAACGACGTTCAAGGCGAACCAGACTGGCAGGGACCAGCGCGATCAATAGACTGGCCAGCAGCAAACCCGAGGACCAGAAAAACCAGTTCCAGAGCCAGCTTTGAGAAGGCAGGTCAAAGGCATACTCCGGTTCAATCGAAAGGATCTGCCCTGCCCAGTCCACATACTGTTCCTGCGGTATCTCATCCACACGCAATGTCTGTTGCTGTGTTGGCAGGAATTCAGGCTCCCCGACATAAATACAGGCCGCCCGTGACTGGTTGCGCAGATAAACACAACCACGATGCAGAATCGGAGGCGTCCAGGTCAGTTCGCCGGCCAGAACAGAACACCGCGCCAGAATTTCACAATCATCTGGATTGATTTTCAGCAAAATCAGTTCGCCCCGTTCGTTGAGTAAGATTAACTTACCATCGGCAACGATGATCCCGGCCTGACCGATCTCGTCCGATGTATCGTTATTAGAGCGTTCCGGTCTGCCTGAGCCCTGTTCCCATAATTCGTTTCCCGTGAGAAAGTCGATACAGCGGAATTTTCCCCGCGAAGGACGTTGCGTTTTTGACTGTTGATCAAAAATATCGAAACCGTAGATTTGCCCCTCCACCAGAACACTCGAAAGGACGTCATTAGACATGGTCCGTGAGCGCCAGATATTTTTGAGTGTTGTCCCTTTTTCAAATTCCGAGGGGATTTCATACAGTTGAGATCCAGCCCTGAAGGGAGCGGCAATCCACAAATAAGGCTCCCGATAAAGTGGCCAGGAGGAATGTTCGTCGTACCCTTCAGACAGATCATGTTCCAGCAGTAATTCACCCGTTTTCAGATCGTGGAGAACCAGTGCATTTTCCAGGTACCCCACAATCAGTTTTCGCCCCTCGCGGGTAATGGGCATGGCGGGGGTATAGCTGGCTGGTTGACTCCCTGCCTGCCAGGCTGTTTTCCCGTCCTTCAGATGCAACGCGACCAGGCTTGCCAGGGGACCGCCGACAGGCATGATGACCAGTTGATCGACGACTGTCGGCGAACAGGAGTACCCAAAGCCGGTTCCCCCATCACCCTTGAATTCTGTCACCAGATTTCGTGACCAGATCAGTTTTCCATTCTCCGCGTCCAGGCAGCCAAGCAGCCCACTCGGTCCGGCAAACAACAGACGCCCTGCTGCCAGCGTGGGTGTGGCTCGCGGCCCCGGATAGACTCCCGCCAGTTCATAAGGCCAGTCATACCAATACTTCCAGATCTCTTTTCCGGAACGGGCATCCAGACAATACACATATTGCCCCTGCAGGTTCTGCCCCAGCGTATAGACACGATTCCCCTCTGCCACAAAAGCGGAGTAACCCTGCCCCAGTTCTTTCACCCACAAAACCGGCGGACCGGCGGAAGGCCAGGTATCAGCGATGTGGATTTCAGGGGAATGTGCGTCAAAATGCAACCCCCTGACGGAAGGCCAGCCGGCCTCTTTGACATTCGCTGGTAGAAATGGATTCGGAACGTCTGACTGAGCGAATAAAGAGCTGGAGAAGTTCAGTAACGAAAACAACAACAGCAGCCAGACTGCCTGACGCAGTTGAACGATAATCCCTCGCGCAGGGGGTGCTGGTTCAAATGTCACTGGCTGCTCATTCAAATAATGAAGACGGATCTGGATTGAAAGTCAGAAGGGTCAGGAGTCGACTTCTGAAAATTTAGAGAGTGCCTCCAGTGCCTGGATCGGTACGTGTATTGACGAATCCAGTGATTTCATCGCCTGAATCACGGGAGTCAATTTATCTCGTAATTCCTCGTTATCGGAAGCCAGATGATGCAACACAAAACAGGCACCATCTCTGAACTCCGCGGGATCTTTGATCAAAGCATGTAAAATCCCAGGCACGGCTTTTTCGTTTAAGGCAATCAACGCATCGCCGGCGACCCATTTCACACTGGTGTCATCGGTCAATGCTTCTACTAAAGCAGGAATTGCTGCCGGATCGCAGATCATTTCAAGTGCCTTGGCAGCTTCCCAGCGGCGCATTTCAGAATCATCTGCCAATGCTTCCGCTAATGCAGGGACTGCTGGTTTACCAAGTTTTGTCAGACTTTTTCGTGCGGCCTGACGCAAATCACTGTCAGTGCTGTCAAGCTGACTGATCCATTCAGAAATCTGTGGCTGGTTGGAACGCTCGTCGGTCATTCACATCTCTCCTGTTGTGCGGGACGGTCATTGCTGCTCTCTATCGAAACTGCTTCAATTATAACATTCCACAGATCAAAAGACACCAGTCTTTCCCGTGTGGAACTCCAAAACCGATTTGTGCCTGTACCATCACAAACAGGCAGTTTGGTAAGATTGCTGAATTCCATTTAAAATATTACAATCAAGCCTCCGGTCTCTTAACAGAAATGCACATCCAGGAATTACTGAAAACTGGAAATGGCATGCAGCATTGATTCGGTAGTCTTCACTTTCTAAGGAATTCCAAGTAATGAATCTGTCTATAAAAATGAGTTTATCCGCCTGTTTCACCCTGTTTTTGGGTCTGATGCTGACATTCAATTCGGCCTCCCCTGTGCAGGCAGAACCAGCAAACGAAAAGAC
>JAGQQP010000564.1 GCA_020426085.1 Planctomycetaceae bacterium
CTCCGTTTGAAGGCAGTCTGGCTTCGGTGCTGGGGCAGATCATGACTCGCGAACCCGCAAAGCCTTCGGATTATCGTCGGGACCTGAGCGTACGGCTGGAAACCATCTGCCTGAAATGTCTGGATAAAAAGCCGCAGAAACGCTACGAATCTGCTGCCGCGCTCGCCGAAGATATTCAACGGTTCCTCGATCATCGTCCCGTTCAGGCACGGCGAACGCCTTATTGGGAAAAAAGCTGGAAATGGGCGCGCCGACATCCGGTCTACACAGTACTGGCAACGGTTTCTATCATCACACTTGCCGCGGCAGTCCTCGGAGTCTCATTTCACGTCGAACGTCTGGAGGTTGCTTTAAACCGATCCGAACGACTGTTTCAGGGGAGCCAGGAACTCGGTCGCTGGCTGGTCAATGAGCATATACCTCAAATCGCACGACTGCGCGGTGGCAGCAGGCAGCAGGAAGAACTGGTCTCGAAAACACTTGAGCATCTAAAACAGCTGGAACAGGACGTAGCCGCCGACCGGACACTCGCCGAGTACATCGCGCAAGCCTACCTGAGAATCGCCGAAATTCAGTCCGATCCGTTCTTTGCAACCGATGTGCGACTCCAGCAGGCTGTTGAAAGCTATCGCAATACATTGCAGTTATATGAAGATCTGGAACAGCACGCAGGTGACGACGCATCCAGTCTCAGACAACCCCGTGCCGAAATATTGATCCGGCTGGCGCAATTGAATCAGCAACTCGGCCAGAACAGTGCCGCGCAGAAAGAGGTCCAACAGGCGACTGAGTTACTGGCTGCCATTCCGAATCCCGATCGCAATACTCGTCTTCTGATCCTGAGTGCAGACTGGTTGACGGTCCTGCTCGATCGAGATCGCCTTTCCAGTCAGGAATCCTTCGATCGCTGCCGAAAACTGATGGATGCCTGCCGCGAACTCCAAAAATCCGGTGATGATCCTGCCCTCGATGAACTGCTGGCACAACTTTCCCTGCTGATGGCAGATGTGGTTGAAACGTCTCCACAAGGGACTTTCGAAAACAGTAAGCGTCTCGTCAGCGAATATCTGGAAGATGCCATCTCCAGTTTCGAGCAACCGGCCCAAAAAGATTTGCACATTGTCTGGCAGCAGGCCAAAACACGCTCGCGTCTGGCTCAAATCCTCGTTTCAGAGAACCATCAGAAAAAAGCAGATCAGCTTTTGGATCAGGCCATCGAAGAACAGCGAAGCCTTGCCAGCGAAATTCCGGAGAGTCCCGTTATCGTCCTGTCCCTGTTGGCGTTTCTGGAACAACGTCTGGCTTTGGAGATCGCCAGCCCTGATCTGGATGCCGCTCTGGAAACGGCACAGGTGCACCAGCAGTTTTCAGAAAAACTGTTTCTGTCCAACCCTAAAGAATTCCGGGAACAGTCCCAGCACTCCCACAAACTGATGGCTGACGTACAACGGCTTCGTTTGCGCTACGAAGCAGCTGCTGACCATCTGCGTGAGGCGATCGACCTGGCCCGAAATGATGGTTCCCGACAACAAAAATTAATTCTCGCAGGTTTACTCAGATCGTACGCTGAACTGCTCATCGAAGGTGATCGTCAGCATTCCACCGCTCCCGAACAGCTCAAATCCCTGCAACAGGCAATCGCGTATTTGAACGAGAGCCTTGAAATTTACGAAAAGCTGGACGCAGCAACCCAGAGCAGTCCCGGTTCACCTTACTGGAATACAGTCGCATTGAAACATCAACTCGAAACGGAAATGGAACAGCTGAAAATTCGCAGTCTGGAAAGAGGACGGACTACAATACCGCCGGCAACGCTGGATGCTCCGAAATCAGTGCAACAGAAACAGTAGTATCCTCAGCCTGAAAACAAACCGTAACATTATCAACAAACAGCCCCCGGAAAATTGAGATGTCAGATCTGGAACCTGAAGAATTTGTATCCCGTTTCGATGCACAGCCGACCCGCTGGAGCGTCATCCAGAGAGCCCACGGTGAATCGCTCGCCGGTGGCGCCGAGGCAAGGCAGTACCTGGTGATGAGATACTCGCCTGCAATCCGACGCTATGTCCGGGCAATTACCCGTGACGAACATCTGGCAGACGAGATTTCGCAGGATGTCATGGTCCGGCTGCTCCAGGGTGATTTCGCAGGAGCAGATCCACAGAAAGGACGCTTCCGCGATCTACTCAAAGTAGCAGTTCGCAATATGGTTCGTAACCTGTGGGCGAAACAAAAAGTCCGCCGTACTGTCGATTACGATCTGGACCTGAATGAAGACAGCTCAAACAATGAGATCGATGCGGCCTGGACCGAGAGTTGGAGAGACCAGATCCTGAGCCTTGCCTGGACTCAACTCGAGCAGTATCAGCACAACCACACAGGAAGTGTGGCTTACAGTATCCTGAAATTGCGGACCGATGATCCGGATTGCTCTTCCGAAGAACTCGCTGAGCGTCTGAGCCAGGAAATCGGAAAACCGGTCCGCGCTGATCAGGCACGACAGCAGTTGCGCCGGGCACGAGTCCGGTTTGCTGAGTTTCTTGTGGCGGAAGTCGCAGATGTGGTTAACGTAACAACGCCAGAGCGACTTGAGGATGAACTGGCTCAGTTGCAGCTGTTGGACCGGATCCGCGATGTTCTGCCGGCAGACTGGTCTTCGAACTCCGGCTGAGGTCAGAAAAAAAAAGCATGCGACTGCCACAATTGCTGATGCATCGTCGTGACAATCGCACACCTGACTCTGGAAATACCGAGTTCTGAGCCAACGCAAGCGGCCCTGTTAGATCGCATCACATTTAAGCATAGCGTCTCTCAATCTAATCTACTCGGTCCAAATGGCCCTGGAAACGCTACAATAAAACTGGACACCGTTTAGGGAGCCGCCTGCAGCGGATGCCAGTTGCCCCCAAACTGATCCTGACTCGGATTGTAGAGCGGATCGTTTGTGATGATATACTCACCCAGCCCATTCGAAAATGCATATTCATAGTTCTGGGGAAGTTCCACATCATAACCGGTTGCCGGGTCATGATAGGTTTCGACTTCACGAATGGATTCGCTGAACTCACGTGCGACGTGATCGACAGACTCCTGCCGATATTCCCAGGATTCCTGCTGCGATTCTCGCATTTCTTCGTACATTTGAGTCATGATCTGCTGACGACGAACTGCTCCCTGCTGACGAATCTGGGCCATTTTCCTTTGAAACTGGTTGATTGCTTTGAGCCAGGCGGGATTCTGTCGCATCGAACGCATCGCGGTAGCATAAATGAGCTGATTTTCCTCCCATTCTGCTGCAGGTGCCTTGAAGAGGAACAGGTTCGAAGCCGTAAAGGACTGCATTCCGGT
>JAGQQP010000565.1 GCA_020426085.1 Planctomycetaceae bacterium
CGAAGTGCTCTCCACCAATTACTTCTATCCTGAAGAAAATAAAATGATTCAGTTTGAAGTTCGTCCCTGGATGACTAACGATGAAGGGGGCGCTTCCGTGGGGAATATCTTCTATGGTTCAGAAGGGTATATGGTTGTGAAAGGCTATAACTCCTATGAGATCTTCCTGGGGCGCAAAGGGGAACCTGGTCCGAAAAACAGCGGCGACGATCCCGTTGTTCCTCACTTCACGAACTTCCTGAATGCCGTTCGGTCACGTAAGGCTGAAACATTGAATGGTCCCGTCGAGACAGCCCATACCAGTTCCGGTATTGCTCACCTGGGGAACATCGCCTTCCGGTTGGGACGTCAGTTGAACTTCGATCCCAAGACGGAACAGTTTGTGAACGATACGGAAGCAGATAAATATCTGACACGTGAGTACCGCGCACCATTCGTGGTTCCTAACGAAGTCTGATCATTTTGATCTTACAAATGCAGAAAATAAAAACCGCATCGGAGCGAAACTCCGGTGCGGTTTTTTGCATGAACTTATCTGGGGATAAAGAGAGGCTGACCTACGCTGGCGCAGATCAGCCTCCGGTTAATTTTCGTTTGGATCGAGGTGATCCTCACGAGTGGTGGTTGTCTTTGACAACCCGCCAGTAGTCGCTAAGAACAACCACCTTTCTGGCTACAACAATAACTGTCCACTCAATCACCTCCTTTTCTTGGATAAACTCCCTGTTTCTTCATGGCTTGTAGCTCCAATTTGAATACAGGCTTTAGTCCTATCGCACTGCGTGGGTGCGATACATTCTCTACTGTTATTTTTGCAGATCCCTCAATCGAGGCAATACCTATTTGAACGGAACCTGCGGAAATTCTCATGAACGGGAAATTCTAAAAACGGTAACATATTCTTATTGCAGAGGATAAGAATTTGAACATTCCAGCGAATTCCAGTTCAACGAACACAGACGAGAGAGAGTCGCCTCACAACTTCACTGTCTTCTTGTGTAGTGACACGGGATTCTGAAACAGGTTCGCGGCTGTTACTGATCTTCCGGAGCCATGTGTGGTTCAAAGACGGTCCGTCCCACTTTTTCAGCCTGCTTGATCGCTTCGACCGCTTCTTCGTGGAGCACCTGCTGGCAGCGCACCAGATTCTTTTCTTTATTCGGAGTGATCCGCTCGTAAACTCCTTCGCTGTTTAAGACGCGAGCTTTAGCATTGTCTTCAAAATAACTGTTGAGAATCTTGATGATCTTGCGGTGACACTTTTCTTCTTCAATGGGAACGAGCAGTTCCACGCGTCGATCCAGGTTGCGGGGCATCCAGTCTGCGCTGGAAATAAAGACGCGTTCGTCTCCGCCATGATAGAAGTAAAGAATCCGGGCATGCTCCAGGAAGCGGTCGATGATGCTGACGACTTCGATATTCTTACTGAGCTTAGGGACGCCGGGACGCAGGCAGCAGATGCCGCGAATATTGAGCTTAACCTTCACGCCCGCTTCCGAAGCCTCATATAGTGCATCAATGATTTCCGGGTCGACCAATGAATTGATCTTCGCCACGATGCGGGCTTTCTGTCCCTGTTTCTTTCGCTCTGTTTCATGATGGATCAGATCGAGCAGTTTATCACGCAGACTGATGGGGGCTGCTTCCAGTTTCTGATATTTCTGCGGGATCGAATAACCGGTGATCGAATTGAAAAAGTTGATCGCATCAGACGCCAGTACTTCGTCGTTGGTGAAGTAGCTGATATCACTATAGATTTTTGCCGTCGCATCGTTGTAGTTGCCGGTTCCGAAATGCAGGTAGCGTTGTATGCCGTGTGGTTCGCGGCGGATGATGCAGCAGATCTTGGCATGCGTCTTAAGACCTTTCACGCCGTAGATGACCTGCACACCGGCATGTTCCAGGTTCTTTGCCCATTCAATATTCCGCGCTTCATCGAAACGGGCTTTGAGCTCAACGATTGCAGTGACGTGTTTTCCCTGTTCAGCGGCACGAATCAATGCCGCCACAATCGGGCTGTGTTTACTCGTGCGATAGAGAATCTGCTTGATGGCCAGTACATCCGGATCGACGGCAGCTTCCTCAACCAGTCGCACGACGGGTTCAAAACTTTCATAGGGGTGGCACAGCAGGATGTCCTGTTGAGTGATGTTTTCAAACATGCTGATGCGTGGATTGACTTCCGGGGAAGGCTGTGGTGGCCAACTGACATCTTTCAGGGCATCAAATCCTGAAGTTTCTGTCAGCCTCATAAACGCCGTCAGATCCAGCGGTCCGGGAATCCGGTAAACGTTTTCATCAAGAACACCCAGGCCGCGTTCCAGAAATTCCAGGGTCTCTACGGAAACCGATTCCGCGATTTCCAGTCGGATGCAGTCGCCCTGCTTGCGCTGGTCGAGCATGTCTTCCATCTGATGCAGCAGGTCAGAAGCGAATTCGTCATGCAGGCTGACGTCCGCATTTTTAGTCACACGAAATGGAATACTCTCCAGAACATGTTCCCCTTGAAAATACTGTTCGATAAACAGGCAGATGGCATCTTCCATGGGGAGATACTGATAGCCGCCTTCCGAGGGGAGTGTGATGAATCGGAATTCGGTTCTGCCAAAGGGGATGATTGCAAACCGGTCTTCTCCCGATTTAGCTTTGGCTTTGCCTTTTCCTTTGTCATCGGGGGCCAGGCGGACGACGAGATTTAATGTGTGGTTCACCAGATAAGGAAACTCCATATCTGAAGTCACCGCCATCGGCGTGAGAACAGGATAGATTTCGTCCCGGAAAACATGTTCGACAATCCGTCGCTGAGAATCGGAGAGTTCCTGTGGATTGACGCGCTGGAAACCGGCGGCTGCCAGAGGTGGTTCGATTTCTTCGAGTAAGCACTTATACTGCTCGACCATCATCTGATGCGCACGCAGGCTGACCGCATCGAGTGTTTCACGCGGTGTCATCCCTGAGGGATCTGCTTTTTTATTTCCACTGGCCTGCAGCAGATGCAGTCCCCCCACGCGGACCATGAAGAACTCGTCCAGGTTAGAACTGGTGATCGCCAGAAATTTCAGTCGTTCCAGCAAGGGGATTTCCGGATCATGGGCTTCATCCAGAACCCGCTGATTGAATTCCAGCCAGCTTAATTCCCGGTTGATATAATTCGTTGTGTTGTTGGCCATGGTCAACCTGTTGTTTGATTTCAGTCTGTAGTATGTATGAATGGAAGCTTAAAAGGTGTTCGGAAAATTCTTCAAGCCGGTTTACTGTTTCTTTCTCAAGTGAACTTTCAACCCGAAGACTTCTTCAAACAGCGGACCTTTTTCGACGAGCGCGATCTGTTCCAGCGAGACGTCTT
>JAGQQP010000566.1 GCA_020426085.1 Planctomycetaceae bacterium
AATCTCATCACTTCCGGGATTGCCGGTTTAGTCAGCGGAATCACGGTCTTTGCCATCGTTTTTTTGACCAGCTTTATGCTGATGCCCGGAGATTACTTTGTAAAAGACCCGGCAGGGAGAAAGCTGTTGCATATCTCAGGTGTGAAATCTGTACTGGCTTTGCGATTCGGCCTGTTTTTCGGACTAAGTGTGATCGTTTTCATTATCTGTTTTCTGTTGACATTCAAATTGTCCTGAAAAGTTGATACCAGTTCCTGTCCTTTGATTTGCAAAATGAAAAACGCCCGACAAGGTATGTAACTTATGGGAAATCTAAGTTCATGGAATATTATGTAGAGGATGTGAGGAAGTACTCATTACGGGAATTTCTGAGTACCTATTCGATCAATACCATACTGGGGGCGGTATTGTGGTTCTTAACGAAAATCTATCTTATCAGACCACAAAACCAACCTTTTCCCCTGTGTCGTTCTCAGCGGGAGAATCTGATCAACCTGAATGAGATTCCCGAACGTTACCAGACTGCAGTCTCGGCGGATTTGAAAATACTCGATGAAGCCGGATTCATTGAGACACAACTGATTAAACTGCCGTCAGATTCCCGTCAGCCTGAGCACAAACTGGCAGGCATTACGTTCATGTCGCTGCATGAAGAGAAGCTGATGGGAGTTACCTTTACTGTCCTCTTTCCTGATGAAGGAGAACCCGTTCGGATGTCGTATTACATCGTTTCATTTCCAGATTCGGTCAGCTCGATTTCAACGAGCGACCAGAGAAATCTGATTGATCTTGAACCGGGAGACACTGCAAGTTCCCACTCTGGTGCTACGCTTGTCGAATTGATTCAAATTCACCAGCAGAGGATAGAGGAATTAAACCGGTCGTGTCTGACCATTGAAAACAGGGAAGATCTGCTGCAACTGTTCGAAGATCGAGCTAATCGGCAAGTAGATTATAATATCAGCCGAGGTGTGCTGAAACGGGTTGATCCATCGTAAGCATCGGGAGTGGGCGGGTTGTTACTATTTCCTGAAAACAAAAAAACGCCCGACAAGGCAGATGCCTCATCGGACGCTTTCGCGGGGTTTCCTTTCTGTTGTCCCTGAAGTGAATCACAGGCCGTTACGGACGACGTTTGGGGGGGCGCATATCTAATACCTGGTCCAGGTCAGAAGAAGCAAAGACCTGGTCGAGCATTCCGAAATCATCCTGCTGATTTTGATCAGCTCGTTGTTCTGGTCCCCGGTTCGGTCCCTGTGTGGGACGCTGATTGTCCTGTTGTGGTGGCTGATCTCTGCCGGGAGGACTATCTTGCATGGGATCATGTCGGACGATGTCCAGCACGTTGACATCGATGTCGACATCGTCCGCGACTGAAACTGTGTCATTCGCGTCCGTGTTCTGAATCACAATGTGATCGATGCCGGTGAACTCCACTTCCAGACCATTGACCTCAAGTGTGTTCTCGTTGACTACGATCGTATCGTCCTGTTGTGTGCCGTGAACGATCAATGTGTCGTCACGTCCTCTGGAAGCCTCAATGACGAGACCGCCGGGCAGCTTGGCCGGGTTGATTCCTTTGAAATGAATCCGCAGCGCACCGGGGTCGGAACTCGTCAGCATCAGACGTTCCACGCTGTCTAATGATTGACTGGCAATGACTCTTCTGGTGTGATTGTCGACGACTTCAAGGGTTCCCTTTCTCACGCGGATCGTTACATCATCGGTGTGTGTTTCAGTCAGGTCGACCTGCATGACCGTGGGGGCAAAGAAAACATTCTCCTGCAGACCTGAGACATTGGAGTTGCGTTCTATGACATCGGCCAGTGTGGTGTTACTGATTTTTTCAAGTGCCTTGCCGGAGAAGATGTTTTCATACCAGAAGCGATCTCCATCGCGGAGCCGTTCGAATTGATCGACGATAATGGCCGTAAAGGTTTCGCCCATGCTGGAGCCCGGCAGATGATCTTCGGCAAGGCCTCCTACCCAGAGATCAATGTTATCGACAGTGCCGTACAGTTGTTCGAGCCGGGCAGCGACATCCGGGTCGGAGGTGATGTCGGAGAAGTCTTCGACGGCGTCCAGTCCGAGGGCAACCCGTGTTGAGTTGTAGTCAGAAAGTCCATGATCGCGTCCACGCTGGATATTCAGTGAGGCGAGATCGAAACCGCCGGCACCGGGAGGGCCAAACAGAAAGTTACGCACATCGTCAACGACCTGGTTATCGATTTCCTGAGCCAGGTTGACGGTCAATCCGCGTAGCAGTGAATCGACGCCATTGTTGGCCACTTCACTCGGATTGAAAAAGGCGTTCAGGAGTGCGAGATTGCCTTCGTCGGCGACGTTGCCGTTTTCATCGAGGCGCAGGAGTTCAGAAGAGAGCATCGTGTGCCCAAAGCGATAGGCGGCGGTGGAGAATTCATTGGCGATACTCGGATCGACGTTCGAATCGTAGCCGTGGTATCTGCTGATGGCGTTGGAGCCCAGCAGTGCGGGGAGGAATTCATTGAAAGTAATCGCCTGTAATTCCGCAGCAACGATCTGCCGTGCCTGTTGGTAGAGTTGTTCATCGGTCAGGTCGGGATTGTGCAGTGCCAGTTCGGTGGCAATTCGATTGTGTTCACGCATCCAGATGGTCTGCATCGAAGTCAAAGCGGAATTTTCGTTGGCGCGGATATCACCTGCCTGAAAGAATCCGTCATCTCCGTAGGGGAGCAGATCTCCATCGCTGGTCTTTAGCAACCCTCCCTGAAAAGTGCGTAAACTGTCTGCCACTTCCTGGCTGGATCCGTAGATCACCGAACCATCGATGAACGCGGTAATCTGATTGATCTGCTGTCGAACACCGTTTTCGTCCTCTTCAAAGATAGATCGGCTCATGTCGATGACATCATCTCCTGATCCGTCGGGATCAAAGTACATGTCGCCGGTCGGAACGTTGATGGGAAATGATTCCAGTGGATTGCCGAATTCATCGTGAGCAGATTCGGTCAGGGTGATATCGTGATCGATGAACTGCCCCCAGACCCAGAAGATATCGGTCAGGTAGCGGTCGTTGGGTTGTGATGTGTCTGCGGCAGCCAGGACGTTGCTGATTTCACGGGCGCTGGGGCGGTCTTCCCCGGCGGGAGTCGACAGGCCGTCTTCGTAAGCTGCTGCAGCCAGCCTGATCAGTTCCGTGTAGGTACTGCCGAGTTCCGGGTTGTCGACGTTGTTGCCGGTTCCATCGATCGAAGCGTATTCGGGAGTCGTATCGGACATCGTGCACAAATCGGTGTCGTCTACTATGTCTGTTGCGGGAGAATTCATCGCCGAGAGCAACTGGCGATCTTCAAGGTGTTCTA
>JAGQQP010000567.1 GCA_020426085.1 Planctomycetaceae bacterium
GGTGTTTGCCTGTTTCCGGCCTGATTATCAATTGTTCTAGTTTGTACCGCCGCGTTTGGGGACTGTCAAGCGGTTAGGCCTGACCTGTGAACTGTTTAGCCTTTATTCCAGCGGTCAGGATGATTTGACTGCCATTATGTCATTTTGTCTCTGGGGCAGAACCGGTCAGCTGTGGTGTCAATTTGGCAGTGTCTGGTGGGTTGAATTCTTAATGCAAAAACTGGTCGGGGCCATAAGTTGTTGTTTTTAAATGACATATGTGTTTTATGTGGCGATGGTGTTCAGCTTGGCACACTCATTGCTGTCTAGCTTGACAGCCTGTGAATTCAGGCAAGATTGAACGAAGCATTGAAACACAAGAGAGAGATGTATGAGGCTATGAGAGTTTTCTCGTTGTCTGAGCTTTGTACAGATCTGAAATACGAATAAAGAAAGAGGGGAAACTCACATGTCGTCAGGCGAAAAAATCATCGGTATTGATTTGGGGACAACCAACTCAGTGGTCTCAATCATGGAAGGTGGGGAAGCAAAAGTGATCCCCAACCTGGAAGGGAATCGTATCACTCCCAGTGTGGTCGCCTTCACTGATAAAGGGGAGACTCTTGTCGGTGAACCTGCCAAACGTCAGGCGGTGACCAACCCGAAGAATACGGTCTACTCAGTCAAACGTTTTATGGGACGTCGTCATAATGAAGTCCAGAGTGAAGAAAAGATTGTTCCTTACGGAATTATCGGCGGGCCGGAAGATTACGTCAAAATTGAAGCTGGTGGCAAAACTTATACACCACCGGAAATCTCGGCTTCCATTTTACGCAAACTGAAAGAAGCTGCCGAGAGCTATCTGGGGCACAAGGTCAACAAAGCCGTTGTGACGGTTCCTGCGTACTTCAATGATGCTCAACGGCAGGCGACGAAAGACGCCGGTCAGATTTCGGGTCTGGAAGTCTCTCGTATTATCAACGAGCCTACGGCAGCCGCATTGGCTTACGGTCTGGAGAAGAAGAGCGACGAAAAAATCGTGGTATTCGACTTCGGTGGTGGTACGTTCGACGTTTCGGTTCTTGAAGTCGGTGATGAAGTCATCGAAACATTGAGCACGAACGGCGATGGTCACCTGGGGGGTGACGATTTCGACGAAGAACTGATCAATCACATTGCAGAGTCTTTCAAGAAAGAACAGGGGATTGATCTGCGGAGTGACGCGATGGCGTTGCAGCGTCTGAGAGAAGCCGCTGAAAAGGCCAAAAAAGAACTGTCCTCTTCGCAGACTACCGATATCAATCTGCCCTTTATCACCGCTGACAGCAGTGGCGCAAAGCACTTGCAGATGGCGATTACCCGCTCTGAGTTTGAGAAGCTGATCGATCCTCTGGTAGAACGCTGCCGGAAACCGGTTGAGCAGGCCATGAAAGATGCCGGCCTCAGTGCCAGCGAAATTGATGAAGTCGTGCTGGTCGGTGGTTCAACGCGTGTTCCCAAGGTTCAGGAATTTGTGAAGAAGATCTTCGGTAAAGAGCCTCACAAAGGGGTGAACCCGGACGAAGTGGTTTCTATCGGAGCTGCGATTCAAGGGGGAATTATCTCTGGTGATGTTCAGGATGTGGTGCTGCTTGACGTGACACCGCTCTCTCTGGGGATCGAAACCGAAGGTGGCGTGATGACCAAACTGGTTGAGCGTAACACAACGATTCCTGTGACCAAAGATCAGGTGTTCTCGACTGCTGCCGACAATCAGACCGCTGTAACCGTCCGTGTGTTCCAGGGAGAACGACAGATGGCCAACGACAACCGGTTGCTGGGGCAGTTCAACCTGGAAGAACTTCCGCCGGCACCGCGTGGGGTTCCCCAGATTAAGGTGGTATTCGATATCGACGTGAACGGCATCCTGAATGTGTCAGCTAAGGACGTTGCGACAGGCAAAGAGACTTCGGTCAAAATCGAGCAGTCGAGTGGTCTGTCTGAAGCTGAAATTGAAGACATGAAGAAACAGGCAGAAGCTCACGCCGATGAAGACAAGAAGAAAAAAGAACTGGCTGAAGCGAAGAACAACGGTTCGCGCATCGTTTATGATGTCGAGAAACTGTTGAAAGAACATGCTGAAAAGATTGATGAGTCCTCGAAATCTGCGATCGAAGCATCGGTCAAGAAAGTCAACGATGCTCTGGAAACGGAAGACGTTGCCGCCATCAATTCAGCCTGTGAGTCTTTGCAGCAGGCCACACATGCCTTCACCGAGCAAATGTATAAGCAAAGCCAGGAAGCTGGTGGTGCTGAAGGCGCTGCTCCGGAAGCGGGTGCAGCATCCGATGAAGAAGATGTGATTGATGCCGAGTTTGAGAAAAAGGACTGAAGCAGTTCTGTGAGATAAGGAACGGGGCTCAAGGATCGTCTTGAGCCCCGGACTCCTGCCTTAAAATCCATTTCTGGAAGACTGTTTTTTCAGTTTCATACCATTGATCAGACTCAAAAGACTCTCCCTTCCCCGGGTCTGATTCACTTAAAATTTAATATACGGGCACTGCTTACCGACCAGTTATCTGATATGATAATTCAGGCTGTTGAGTTGCTGCGCAGGTTAACAATAGAACGGAGGAGTGTTATGGCATTTCGATTTGAAAAGTTGACTGTAAAGGCCCAGGAAGCCGTCCAGCGTGCTCAACAGACGGCTGAAGATTTTGGTCAGCAGGAAATCAAACCGCTGCATCTGCTCAAAGCGTTGCTGGATGAAGAGCAGGGGGTGGTGAAGCCGCTGATTCAGAAGATCGGTGCCAACCTGCCTCAGCTACAGAAAATGGTCGATGATGAAATAAGTCGGCTGCCGAAGGTGTCGGGGGCAACGATGCAGGTCGGCGTCGGTCAGGCACTGCTCAAGGTTCTGCAGGCAGCTCAGGATCGTGCAGACCAGATGCAGGACAATTTCGTTTCGACAGAACACCTGCTGCTGGCGTTTACCACGGTCGACGATCAGCCGAAGCGGATACTGGAACTGAACGGCATTGAGGAAGATGACGTGCTCTCCGCATTGCAGGCCGTGCGGGGCGGACAGCGTGTTACCGACCAGAGTCCGGAAGAGAAATACCAGTCGCTGGAACAGTATGGTAAAGATCTCGTCGAACTGGCCAGGCAGGGGAAAATTGATCCGGTCATCGGTCGCGATCAGGAGATCCGCCGTGTCGTCCAGATTCTGTCGCGCCGTCGAAAAAATAACCCGGTACTCATCGGTGAAGCCGGTGTCGGGAAAACGGCGATTGTGGAAGGTCTCGCACATCGAATTGTCATGGGCGATGTGCCTCAGAACCTGAAAAACAAACGGGTGATTGCCCTGGATATGGGGGCGTTGATT
>JAGQQP010000568.1 GCA_020426085.1 Planctomycetaceae bacterium
AAAACTCGTTTCCGAAAGATTTTATGTTTCAAGTGAATCAGAAGGTTTATTGTTTCGTTTCTGTTCCAGATATTCAATGACCAGCGTCGCGACATCAATGTGTGTTGCCGACTGAAAGCCGCGCCAGCCTGGTACGGCATTGACTTCCAGCAGATAACACTCCTCAGGCGCGTCGGCAGGAGCGAGCAGGTCGACTCCTGCAAATTCGGCATCGGTGAGCGCTGCTGCCCGGATTGCCAGTTCGACTTCCCGATCGGTCGGATGATAGAGTTCGGCCTGTCCCTGGCGAGAAACATTCGTGCGAAAATCATTGTTCCCATGTCGGCGGATGGCACCGATTACTTTCCCATTCAGGAGCAGAATACGCACGTCATAGCCGGGATGAGCAATATACTGCTGCAGATAAATCACTGCCTGGGTGCGTTCCAGCGTGCGAAAAGAACGATAAGCGAGATCGGGATCGCTGATGCGAAAAATGCCTCGTCCTTCCGAGCCAAACAGCGGCTTCACGACAACGTCGCCCCCCATCTCTGTAAAATGCTGCAATGCAGCTTCCGAAGTTTCACAGATCGCAGTGGCAGGGACGGGCAGGCCGGCGGCAGCGAGTCGGGAAGTGGTCAGGTATTTATCGACCGCACACTCGATGGCACGAGGCGAATTAAACACGGTGATTCCTGACTGTTCCAGCCTGCCCAGCAGATCCATGCGAAAGACGACCTGTTCCAGTGAACCGGGCGGCATCGTGCGAATGATCAGGCAATCAAAATGCGGCAGACGGATTGGTGTCTGTTCTGCATCATAACTGAAGAACTGTTCGCGGGCTGCGTGATTAACGAAGGCAGCCATGTCGCGGAATTCTATTTTGGATGCTTCGTGTCCTCGCGCGCGGGCCGCCTGCTGGATTTGATCGCAGTACCAGCTGATCTGATTTCCCAGAATGGCAATCTGCACGAAGGTGAATCCCGAATGAGCCAGATACCGAAAAGTTAAAACCCGAAACTGTTTTTCAAAAGCCCGGTATTCATCTGGCCGAACTGAAATACATTTCCGGTATCCAGGTTCTGGAAGATGATGACTGCGGGACTGAAGAAACTGGGGTCAATTTCATAGAAGTCATGATTGGCCTCTGCGAAGACTTCCAGGAACGGTTTTCCGTAACAGGCTGCGGAACTGGAAGGAAGGCTGGGCCCGATTTCCTGTAATGATTCATCATCGCCGGTGACCCACAGCGTGACGGAACCACCATACAGGATGGAATCGTTGGTGCGTCCGATGCCTGTCAGATGATCTTTGGCAACCGGTGCCAGTGGGGCCGTCCCGAATCCTGCCTGTACCCGATGTACGTCAAACTTGCATTCCAGCAGTTTGTGCATGGCGGTTTCGACGGAGCGGGCGATGACCTGAATATTGCCGGATATACTGGACGTGGGGGCGACCAGCAGCACGATGTCTTTGGGGTCGACTCCTGTTGCCCTGGAAATTTTTTCAACCACATCGACGCCGGGTAAAGTGTTGGCTTCCAGTACGCCGACTGTTTTGGCAGGAGATTCACCAAAGGCGAGCACTCGATACAGGTCTTCCACTTCGGCAGCAGCTCGCATCGGCCCGGAGCCCATTGCGAAAAACTTATTCACGTCAATTTTCCAGCCGGCATACTGACTCAGCAGGCAGGCTTCAACGGCGTGATCGGTCTGCACCTGCAGGTAGGGTAAAGGGAGTGCTTCCAGTTCTCCCGGAATCAGTTGTATGTCACAGAGGTCGGCCATGCAGATGCGCGCCAGCAGTAATCCGGCCTGGAGACCAGCGGGAGTTTCAATTCCACAATCCACAACGATCGCGCCGTTCTGCAGGGCATGCGGTATGACTTTCAGCTCACCCGCTCTGGCAAGCAGCTGTTCGGTCAACAGGCACGCTCGTTCGTTTAAAACTCCGCTCATAATGTTTCATTCAATTCGAAGTACTGAGGAGAAAAAATCTGCGTCCGGAGAAGGCAATTACAGGCAACCGACTTCCGACATTATCGTACGGGTACGTTCTATCAGTTCGGGTGTGCAGGCCGGGAACGGGTGGAACATGGTATCGTGTTCGATCACGCCACGCAGACGGAGTGCGGTTTTCATCGCGCCAATGATATAACCAACATTGATGGTTCCATCAGGACAGACGAAGACTTCAAACAATCGGACGATATCTTCCTGGAACCGAACGGCTTCCTGATGGTTTTTGGCAGCAGCAGCTTCGTAGAGCTGGACGAACAGCTCCGGCCCGACATTCGCCAGTCCGGGAACGGTTCCATCGGCACCAGCCAGCACCACAGCGTGGACCAGCATTTCTGCGCCGGTAAACAGTTTCATGCCGGCCGGCTTATTGGCTACGAGGCGATGAAAGCTGACGGCATCTCCGCTGGAGTCTTTGACGCCAATCACGGTGCCTTCTCTCCCCAGCGTCATCAGCGTGTCCATTTCGATTTTGACTTTTGTCATCACGGGGATGTCGTAGGCAAAGATAGGGATGTCGACGGCTTCCCGAATCGTGCGGTAATGGACGAGCATGTCTATCTGTCTGGCAGGGTAATAAAACGGAGGGCAGACGACGATAGCATCGGCGCCCTGTGCCTTCGCGACTTTCGCCTGCTCAATAATCTGTTCGGTTCCCGGAGCAATCACTCCTACCAGCAGAGGAACGCTGCCATCCACAACGTTGACTGCGATTTCTGTTGCCTCGTGACGGTCTGCATCACAGAGCAGGGGCCCTTCACCCGATGTGCCAAACAGAAACAGTCCATGGGTACCCTTGTCGAGCATGAACCGGTAAACGGATTCAGCAGAAGCGGCATCAAGTTTGCGGTCGGGAGTCAGTGGGGTAATAACCGGAGGGAGCACTCCCTTCAGTTGTTCAGAAAGGTTGATTGCCATGAGATCTCGTACCAGAATCTAAATTCTAAACAATCAGGGATCCATTCTGGAAACTGCGGAGTCGAGCGACCAGACTCAGACAGGTTCCCTTTTCCCTGATAACGTATCTGCTGAACCCGATAGCAGATTCAGTCAGAAATTAATTTATACCAAACTGGATTCCAGGATGCGATGAATCAAGGGGCTTGAGTGCAGGAATCTGGCAGTCAGGCTGGTTTTGACTGCGAATCAGGTGCCTGTAATGCTGGTCAGACCGGTTCTGAGGAATATAGTGGAATTTCGCGTTCCGCAGTCTGCACAAGCTTCAGAAACAAACAGGTCAGCCACCATGATTCAGCGAATTTTGTATGAGTAATTAAAAAAAGAACTGGAGAGCTCTCTTGGCGGCTCGATATAATTGGCTCGTATGAGAAACGAACCACAG
>JAGQQP010000569.1 GCA_020426085.1 Planctomycetaceae bacterium
CCCGAATTGGCATCTGAGATCAGTACGGTTGATTCTGCTCCAATTTTATCTCGAGTTAGAATGACATTGAAAGTCGTGACAGTCCCCTGATCTGTTTCAGTGACAGTTAAAGGTGGGCTCACCTGAAACTGAACCGTTGGAGGATCGTTGACAGTGATGTCGATGACATCTGTGTCAAATTCCGCCGGTCCGTCAAAGTTGGTCAGGTCACTGGTAGTCATCGTCAGGGTTGCGGGAGAACCGATTGAGGAATAATAACCGGTATCGGGAGTCCAGATGGTACCTTCCAAAGCCGCGTTTACATTCGCGATCAATCCCTGGAATGTGAAAGTGGTTTCGTTTCCGAGCCCGGTTCCAACTGTTACCAGTACGTTAGCTGTACTACCCAGTGTCAAAGTTCCATTGACGGCGGTTAATGTGACTGACACGAGACCATCACCCAGAAATGCATCAGGGTCTGAAACCGTCAAAGCATTTCCGTTGGCAGTTGAGAAGATCAGTGGCGTTTCTGATTCTGTACTGACAGCAGTATTCGGGCTGTCTGGGAACGGCGACGCATTGAAGTTATTTACTGGTGGGTCGTTCACACCGTCTGTGACGACAACGGAAAACGAAGTGCTCAAGTCCGTCTGGTTCGGCTGCAGCAAGTTGCCGGCACGGTCAGTGATTCCCGTAGCGACAGAATTATCGACCGTGATTGTGTAACGCGTATCCAACTCAAAGACACCAGCGACAGCTGAGAAAATCGCTTCATTGGTGTTTGAGTTGTAACTGAAGAGATAATCAATCCCTTCCTCCAGCAGCCTTGTTCCAGTACTGGTTTGTGCGGTCAGGGTGAACTGCGAGGAGTTAATCTGAGCATCGTCAATACCAATGCCGGTGTCCCGCAACTCGACAATCATGCTGGTAAACAACGCTGGATTGGCAATGTAAACTTGTGTCGCGGTGTCATCCAGGTCGATATTGTTGACGTCGTTATCAGCAGGTAAAGTGATGACAGCTGTCGGACCGACGAAGTCAGCTCGTTCAATTGCACCACGATCCTTGAACACGTTCGATCCGAGACCTGGAGGAGGTGACTGGGTTGGATCGTCAACACGCAACTGTCCATAGGCGTCATAACTTGGGGCAAAGACGTCTGAGGCGGGAATCCCCAGAGGTGTTTTCACTGCTGTGTAGAGCGGTCGATCGGCCAGTCGGTTCAGCGAACTGTCAATGGCTTTGGAGTTATCTGCCAGGTAGAAGTTTCCAGCAGCTGCATCCACAAACAATGCTTCGGTATCGAGCAGGTCAATCCAGTTGGTGCCCATCGTTCCATTCACCAGGTTCCCCTGGAACAGGTTGGCATCAACCACTGCTGAGCCACCACCGGTTGTCAGAACAGATATACCACTAACCGTATTTGCAATGATGTTATTAACAATCGTCGGGCTGACGCGAGTAAAGACGTTGATTCCCTCCAGACCACCATAGATAGTATTATTCACAACTTTTACTATCGGGATCACACTTTCCGGGGAGATGATATCACCTGTAATATCAATGCCAGCGAAAGTCGAATTAACGATCAGGTTGTTCTGCAGTACTGCCCCTGGGGCCAGTTGCTGTGTATTCAGGTTAGGCAGAGCTCGGGTTCCACCCTGGTGGGGAAACCAGCCTTCAAAGACATCACCACGTACGGTCTCGACGACGATACCATTTCGAGAACTCAGGATCTGGTTGCCTTCAATCAGCACCATCCCCTGTTCACGGCGGAAGTTGTCATCGCCCAGTAGTCCGTCTTCTTCCACCAGACGATCGTTCGTATCGAACAATGTCGCGATTGCGATAAACGGATCGGTCGGGCTGACGAGAACTGCATATTCCGTAGCGCGCCTGATTTCCAGATTATAGCTGCCCGTCAGGATCTGATCGGCGGCATCAGCTGGTTCATTATTGCCGGTTCCATAGACATTAAAGAATGATGTAACCAGAGTGTTAGAATTTGTAACCATTTCGCCGCGTTCGGCAAAACCAACGATGATATCGTCAATGTAGAATCCTTCACCAGTATTATTCTGGCCACGTCGATTTGAGTTGAATGAGTTCGTTGTGTCTCCTCTGACATCGCTTTCAAATCCATTCAATGTGCCAAGTGTACCTGCCGTACTGTAGTCAAATCGCAGCATGATGTCAGACTGACCAGCGAAGTTGGACAGGTCAATGCGAGCCTGACGCCAAACACCGGTATTGTCGAATAGTTCCTGTACGAAATCGCGACCAGTATCGGCACCATTGGTATTTTCTGATGCCGTATGTGTGATATAGGTCGGCAGTTCCCAGTCATTTGCAGACGTTGATTTTGTGGAGTTATTGGTTGCAACCAGAATCCAGGTAGTACCGCCATCAATGGAGAGAAATGCCCGGGCACTGTCACGCATCTCGACATTTACAGCCGAATCAGTGTCTTCCGTTTCCAGGAAGTAGTTGAAGTACAGTGTGGGAGCATCTTTGGCTGTATAACCAGCCAGACTGAAGGAGTTAGTGGTGAGACTTCCTAAAGCACCACCTGGAAGGTTGACGTTGTTACCAATTGTGGAATTGTTTGTCAGGTCTCGCAGGACATCATTATTATAGATTCCATACTGCGAATTATCAGCACCAGGGATCGTTGTATCTTCATAGGTTAAATAAGTATTTTGCGTAGATGTTCCCGGCTGATGGAACTGCTCCAGACCAAAGTAGAAGCTGACAGCTCCATCCTGCTGAGAAAAGTCATTGTCTGAATTTTCTTTGTCCAGTGTCAGATCTATTTCACTGGGGACGCGGCTGTTATCGGGAGCGGCATTGATCCCGTGCCCGGCTGTTGTCCCCTGACGCTGCGTCGTATGCCACAGGTTAAAGTCAAGGGGCGAGAAGGCAATACCGTGACTGGTGACGGAAGCATCGACCGATTCGTCACCTCCACCTGTACCATCATCAGCGACTGCTGTTCCAAAAACTCCCTGCAAAGTACCAGTTCTGTCAAATGCGATTAACTGACCGTCTGTGGTTGTGGCAAAAACGTAGTTACTATAGGCGGCACCATAAAGGTTTTGTGGTCCCAGAGCTGCACCACCAAATCCTAATCCTTCGAAGACCTCTCCGACGCCATCATTAATGAGAGTCATCGCACCCCGGTCAACTATACTCGCATCTATACTGAAGATTTCACCTCCACTTGTCACGCCAAGTAACGGAGTGGAGTTGACATTGACATTGAAGTCATCAAAGGCCATCCCTGTTACTAAGCCATTAAAGCTGGGGGTTCCATTTGCACCACCGGTTGTGAGAGTATCACCATTGAACGCCT
>JAGQQP010000056.1 GCA_020426085.1 Planctomycetaceae bacterium
CTGGCTCCGGGCTATAAGTCGGCAAAGGTCTGCCACAACGAATAAGAATTTGAAGTCTGTCAACCTTGACAGACTCCGATGTTTGTCCACGTTTTGAATGAGTGTTGATTCAACTAAAACGAATTTTTAATTGACACTCATTACGCACTAAGGACTTACATCTATTTAATGGCCATCATGGTAAATATTTCGAAAAATTCTGCAAGCCAATTCTCTTACGAAAAGCATCTTTTCTGTGCGTTGTAAACCGACTCGTCAAGAGTGTTTAAAAAAGAAATCACAATAAAAAACATCATCGCAAACTCACACTGTGTAGAACACATAAAAAAAGAAATCGATTTCACCCTACAAAAATAGGGTAAAATCGATCATTCTGTTTTTGCGTGAATGTCTTTGTCTTGCAAAGTCGCTGTTATAAAACACGCGTGTTGCAAATCAAAACGAGGCCAAAAAGAGGGTAGAATTTTTTTGAGGTTTTCAAAAATTTTTTTGCCTCATCGCTTGTTTTGAGTCGTTCAGACGCTTTCCCAGACCTCTTTCATATAACGAAAACTTTCGCGCGCGATAAATTCACAACCAGGTTCATAGTCAAAAACTTCGACTGAGATCCATCCATCGTATCGACTTTCTTTCAGCGCTTTGAAGATGGGATGGTAGTCGGTCTCACCCATGCCGGGACCCAGGAGATTGGAATCATTTACGTGGAAGTGACCGGTTCGTGTGTCATATTTGTGAATGAGTTCCGGGATCGATTCTGTTTCTGCTCCGAGCATCGCTTTGACATCCTGATGCAATACAAAATTATCGGCTCCCACCATGTCGATCAGCTCGATTGCTTCGGCGCAGGTATTTACAAAATCGGTTTCTTTGGTGGTCAGTGGTTCCATACAGATCCGCACGCCACGTTCACCAATGGCAGGGAGACTGTTCCGGAAAACTTCTGCGGCATTTGCATAAGCCTGCTCGCGCGTCATGCCTTCTTCAATATTTCGTTGAAAGGGAGAACCAAAAACCATTAGATCACCTCCCAGGTCGGCACACAGGTCTCCGAGTTCAATCAGATAATCGGCTGTTTTTTTCCGGACAGCAGCATCAGAAGTGGTCAAATGCAAACCTTCTGTTTTTGCCAGAAGCCAGTGCAGGCCAAAGATTTGCAGCCCGCGGTCTTCCGCCGTTTTTCTCAGGGATGCCCGTTGTTCTGCAGAAAGATCGGAGGGACGCTCGGCAAATGCAAACGGTGCCAGTTCAATTCCCTTATAACCGATCTCAGCGATCAGATCGCATTGTTTTTCCCACTCCCAGTCAACAAACAGTTCCTGACAAATGCCAAACTTCATTTAAATGTCTCACTTTACTATTGAACACAGATTCGAGGTTCCTTGAGTCATTTGAGGATAACAGGCGGGCAATCCTTGATCGAGTCTTAGCCGGTAAATCTTCCAGCAGCTTTTGGAGATTACCAGTCAGGTACTTAGATCATTCGTATCGGTACAACAGTCATAATCGTTGAAAGAGAGTCGGGGAAGAGGCCTGTTGAATCGCTGACAGGTATCGATTGTAGTGGTCGAATGGTTTGTGGTGTCTCAGGAGAACAGGTTGAGTGGTAAGCTGTGGAGAATTGGGGGTATCGGTTAAGCAGTGACAAGTTTGATGACGAAGTAGATTCTAACTGTTTCCAGTTTTCAATTTTGTATGCTGAACAACTCATGTAGAGGAATAGACCAATGAAAAATGCAACCTGGATTCCCCTTCTGGCGGCCGCGATGATTATGGCCTGCTTTGGGGAGCAAGCCCAGGCAGGTTACCTGGGAGCAGGTAGATACAAGTGTTGTCCCACAGAGGCATGTACTTCTTGTGGCGATTACTGTGCTGCCAAAGAGTGCTCAAGTACCTGCTATAAAACCGTAGTTGAAACCGTATGGGAAAAGCAGAACTACACCTGCCAGAAGACAGTATATGATACTGTCTGTGAAAAAGTTCCCGTCCAATACACAAAGAATGTGTATAAGACCTGCTACCGTGATGAATGTTACACGGTCTGCAAACCCGTGTATCAGACCTGCTACCGTGAGGTCTGCTACAATGTATGCCGTCCTGTTTACAAAACCTGCTACAAAACTGTGTGCTGCAAACGTCGTCGTCCGGTGTATAACACCTGCTACAAAGACGTCTGCTACTCAGTCTGCAAGCCGGTTTATAACACCTGCTACCGGGATGTCTGCTACACAGTTCGTCGTCCGATCTGCGAAACACATTACCGTGATGTGTGCTGCACGATCTACAAAACAAATTACAAAACCTGCTACCGGGATGTCTGCCGTACGATCTGCAAACCCGTTCATACCTGGCACGATGTAGAAGTCTGCTGTGGTGAATGGAAAACAGTCACCGAGCACTGCCCGGGACCGGTTGTTGAAAAATGTGTCTGTGAACCAGGAACCTGGGAATACGATTGCAGCTCCTGCTGCCCGATCTACAAACCCGGTTGCTGCAAAACAGTCAAGGTTCAGTGCCCCGGCACTACTATCTGCCGACGAGTCTGGTGCCCCAAGACGGTCACCCGCAAAGTCTGCTGCACAACATACGAACGCGAGTGCAAGCATGAACGGGTTCCTTACACAGTATGTGAGCGAGTTCCCTGCACGATTACCAAGAAGGTACCGTACACCTGCGTTCGCTATGAGTGCGAAACACGAACCAAGAAGGTTCCTTATACTACCTGCCAGATGGTCCGTGAATGCCGAACCCGCAAGGTTCCTTACACGACCTGCTGCTGGAAAGAAGAATGTGTTACCAAACAGGTTCCTTACACCACTTGCACCATGGTTTCAGAATGCCGGACCCGCAAGGTTCCCTACACCACCTGCAGCTATGAGCAGCAAACCTGTACCCGCAAAGTTCCTTACACTACCTGTGAGCAGGTCTGCTGCACACGGTATGTCACTCGAACCAAGTGTGTACCGCGAACTGTTTGTGTGACAAAAACAAGATGTGTTCCACGACAAGTATGCCGCAAGGTACCCGTGCCAACCTGTTGCCCCGAGCCAACCTGTACGGCTCCCGCACCTAAGACTTGCACGGCACCAGCTCCGACTTGTTCTAACTAGTCAACGAGACGCCAGAAGAGTTTTCAGTATTTGAAAATTGAAACTGCGAGAGGGCGGTTGATCGCAAGATCAGCCGCCCTTTTTTTGTGTGGACGACTCACTTTTTTGATCTGAAAAATATCGCAGTATAATTCAATATCCAGGTAGTGATCTTTTATCGTTTCCGTTACAGCCTCAAAGTTCTACGAATCAGACGGTAATTTTAATACGTGTGAGAAAAAGATATGGGCAAGAAACAATACGTGATTCGAGGCGGGATTGAAGGTCGGGAACGTCTTCGGGTCCTGGGACGTGTCATGCAGAAGAGCACAGGGGCATTACTGGATCAGGTCAATCTGTCTGAAGGTATAACCTGTCTGGATGTGGGTTGTGGCGGCGGAGATGTCACACGCGAACTGGCCCGGCGTGTCACACCGGCTGGAAAAGCGGTGGGCATTGATATTGATGAAACGAAACTGGCGATCGCCCGTGAAGAAGCGGCGGAGCAGGGGCTCACGAATGTGGAATTTCGCCTCTCCGATGTACGCGAGATTCCCACGGCGCCGGAGTACGATCTGGTTTACTCACGGTTTCTATTAACCCATCTTGCGGATCCAGTCACCGCAATCAGATCATTTTTAAAACAACTGCGTCCCACCGGTTTCCTGGTTCTGGAAGATATTGATTTCAGTGGCTCGTTCACTTACCCGGAAAGTCCCGCCTTCCACAGGTTCTTCGACCTGTATAACACGGTCGTTCAAAATAGAGGCGGTGATCCGAACATGGGACAGCGTCTTCCAGGACTACTGCATGACTGTGGGATTCAGAATCTGAAAGTCTCCGTCGTTCAGCCAACGGGACTGCAGGGGGAAGTCAAACTATTGAACGGACTCACCATGGAGAACATTGCCGACGCTGTCCTCGAAGACGACCTCGCTACTCCCGAAGAGATTGACAAGATCGTCAGAGAACTTAATGACTATGCCGCCGATCCCAGAACCTTAACGGGAGTTCCCCGCGTCGTCCAGGTCTGGGGCCGCTTGCCGTTTGCCTGATTTCCATTCATAGAGTTTCGAATCAACTGTCGCGCTGGTTTTTCTCACAACCCGGATCCAGGGGAACCGGCTTGCCGACTTTGTCTACCGGTTCTGTAAACAGGTAACGCCAGACAGCTTCATGGATATACTGACCTTTCGCATCCTTGCCGGCACTTCCGCCTGGTACGACTGAGGAATGGGCGCGACGGTCGTTGTTTTTGACGTCGAAGTCGGTGATCAACCGCCTGGTATTGCCGTAGGGTGGCTTGGCCTTGTCGACATTCACGATGGGGCCAAATTCATTCAGACCGATCAGTTCCCAGGAACGGCAGTAATGATCTCCGCTCCAACCGCCATCCAGCACATGGGAAAAACCAAAGTAACGATTGGTCGGTGTGGCGGAAGGGAGAGCCTGCCAGTTCTGATACTGATCGCGGGGACCACAGAACATCACGACGCGGCTCACCTTCTGATGTTTCGCAAAACGGGCCGCCGTCGTGGAACCGTGTGAGCTGCCTGCCATAATCACATCTTCCCAGCGAAGATCGTTTCCATCCGCTGTCAGATAATAATCCCACTGACCCTGCGGATTTTCTTTCGCCAGCCATTTCACAAACTGCAGCGCCCGTTCTTTCATGCCATCGGGTTTAGGAATTGTCACCTGATCGCTAAAATCTTCTCCGGTCGCAGCTTCCAGTCGGACATTACCCCGACAGGTTTCGCCGACGGGATTTTCGCGACAGACTTTAGAAAACCAGCGGTTTGCATAATGTA
The DNA here is from genome assembly GCA_020426085.1 of Planctomycetaceae bacterium. GTDB lineage: Bacteria > Planctomycetota > Planctomycetia > Planctomycetales > Planctomycetaceae > Gimesia. The sequence goes on from JAGQQP010000056.1 coordinate 4,898, forward strand.
CCTGAATGGCATGCAGTCCATAGCTGGAGAGTCGGTCAAACAGCTGGCTGTTATAGCCCATCAGCCAGATCACCAGTTTACCGCGTGGCTTAACGCGGGTGTCGACAACCGCATGTTCCAGATCCTGTGGCTTCCCCTTCGCTTCGAAAACGTAATCGATTTCCGGATGTTCTTTGGCGCGGGGATCAATTTTGCTGGCGCGGGCCGTCAACTTGTATTCCTGCGGTTTCCGATCGCGATAACGCAGAGTGCGTTCAGCCGCCTGCAGGGAAGTTGAAATAAAGATCGTCAGGAGGACGACGAGACACAGTGATTTCTGATTCATATTCTTTCACCAGTTCAATGCAGATAGAAGCAGGGCGGGCATCTTGACAGGGTTTCATTATAGAAACCTCGCCTGTCAGAGTCCCGACTGCAAAGCCTGCATCTGGTGAGAAGCGAAAAAAAAAGTCGATAGTGAGATCGCTGTGACGTAATGTCGGCGCAACAGATCACAGGATAACAGAAAGATCTCATCTCGAACTGGAATGAACGATAGCGGGCTTCGATTAAAACAGTCCGCGGACCATTTCCAGTATGGAAGAACTGACGGCAGAGGGGTCATCGTAATGCCACATCGTACGGATGAGGTCATACATCATCAGACCACAGACGCTCATTAACAATGTTGAGATGCCTAATCCAACAAATGTTCCAACTCCCCATTCCGCTTCAGGAGCTGCCATCGCTGCGCCGCGTCCGCCGCCAAAAGAAGCAGGTGCGACAAACTCGGCGTGGCTTTCACCACTCTGGAAAGAGTCATCAAAATCATCGTCGTCTGCGTCATAAATATCGTCGAAGTCATCTTCGTCATCGAAGACATCTGATATACCGTCATCGCTGGCGAAATCATCGTCGTCATCGAAAATCGCCGACTCACCTTCATCTTCATCCGAATCCAGAATGACAGAGCCTGACGAACCGCCGGCATCACCATCTTCATTCAGCATCAGTACGCTGGTGTCGGAATTGGAATCTTCCAGGTCAAAACTGCTGTCGGCGAAATCATCGTCGTCATCCAGTGCTGGAATTTCCATGGTTGCATCTTTTCCGCCGCCAGTTGCCATCATCGGAGAAGTCTGCTCATCATCCTCTACGTCAAATGGTTCCAGGGAGATCCCGCTGTCGGCGGTGATGGAAATGTCACTGCCGGTATCATCCTGCAGGGAAAGGCCGCTGGCATCGTCACCGACGAGAGAAATACCGCTCTCATCTGCTGATTCCAGAGAGATGCCACTGTCCAGCGGACCTGCCAGAGAAATACCGCTGTCTGATGCTAATGAGATGCCACTGTCTTCTGCCAGTGAAAGCCCGCTGTCTTCAGCGAGGATCGATGATTCGGCGTTGTCATCAGAAACCAGGGCTACATCGCTGTCACTGCCCAGATCGAAGTCTTCTCCAATCAGAGCTACATCGCTTTCGCTGCCCATCGGACTGGATTCGTCTGCGACGAGTTTCACATCGCTGTCACTGCCTGCATCCAGATCCAGGATTTCAAAGTCCGGTTCAGAGTCACCTTCCACCAGTTTGACATCGCTGTCACTGCCCAGGTCGATACTTGAATCGTCGGTCAGGCGCACATCGCTGTCTGAATCTTCGCCGACGGCAACCAGTTCCGGTTCGCTGTCCAGCTGCAGATCGTCACCATCGTCAATGACGAGTCGTACATCACTGTCGGAACTACTGAGTTCGACAGGCTCATCATCGTCATCGTGTACGCTGCCACGGATCACAGTTGCCTGCTCGCCGACTTCATCTTCATCAATGACGCTATCCGATTCCAGAGTCATATCGTCGTCGTCGAGAATGGCAGAGTCGAACAGGTCATCGTCTTCCAGGTCTTCATTATTGAACAGCGGAATCGCTGGATCGGAATCCGCCTGACGGGTACGTCCCAGTTCTTCTACATCCTCCATGCGAAATTTCCAGGCACCTCTGTCGGCAAAACCGCGAATATCTCCCGCTTCTCGCAAGCGGTTCAATTCTTCTTTTTCCATGCCCAGCTCGGCGGCGGCTTCTTCGAGGTTCAGATATTTTTTGGCCATGGTGGCACGACTCCAACATCATTGATGTAAATTAGGAATTGAGGATGTGTGTTAATCGTCATCGGACAACTGGCTGGGGAATTTCAGTCCTTTCAAACTTGAAACACGTTAGCCAGAGGCCTTTGCGAAGAACTTGCGGGTTCTATTAATCGTATCAACCATTCCAGAGGCTTCTCCGGAAATACTGATCAGAACCGGAACCAGGGATCAAGAAGTTCTTCCAGATCCCCCAGTTTTCTATCTTTAATTCTAAATTAGAACTGATCCGTTGCAAGTACCATCTTGTTGAATGGCCTATTCTTAAGCAACTATTTAAGTCCCAAACCATATGTTCACTTTGTTGTGGCTGAAGTTTCTTAAAACAAATCGATTAAACGGGTTATATCGCGCCCGACTTATCTGGTCGTGAATGAAGACCTGCTGACTGGTTATTGGCCCAGTTCACGCTTTAATTCAGCCAGTTCTGAATCGATCTGTTCTGAGCGGGAGGGGGTCAGTGGTGACTCGGTTTCAGCGGGATTCGGTGCGATTTGTGCCGATGTTGCTGACAGTCCGGCTTGTTCTGTTAATTCCAGCTGCTTGCGTCGGGCTTCTGCTAATCTGGCTTCCAGAGCATGCAGGGTCGTGGTCAAATGCTCGCAGGTTGCGACGGCAGCCCGGTGCTGCTGCTCCAGACCGGCTTTCAGATCTTCTACTTCCTGTTTGCGCACCAGCGAGTTGCGTGCTTCTGTTTCATCACCTGTTCCCAAGGCGTTTTTCGCTGCTTCTTTCCACTGGAAGATCTGACGTTCATAATCAGCCAGTTCCTGCTGAATCGCCTGTTCATTCGAAGTTGCGGTTTTCACGCTGCGGTTGGCACCTGCGATCCCTTCTTTCATTTCAGAGATAATCTGTTCGATCTCTTTAACGGGGTCTTCCGCATTATTCAGCAGGTGAGTCAAATTACAGGTAACAATGTCAGTGAGCCGACTGAAATAGCTCATCCCCTCTACTCCGTACTGTTGCATGTGTTAGTGAAAAGAAAGCGATTCTGCTGGCCCGCGGGAGTCAACGCAGATTGCTTCGATCAGGTTCATATCTTTTTGAGAATCTCTTTATTATATCAGTAACTTAAGTTTTTTGAGGGCCCGTAACACCCAACAAGGTTAATTTCTCTCGCAGTTTTTCCCGGGCCAGCCGCAGTCGACTTTTAGCTGTGGCCAGATTCGTTTCCATCACCTCCGCGACTTCATTCAGTGTCAGTTCTGAATAGTGATGCAATGTGAATGTTAAACGCTGGTCTTCCGGGATTGTTGTCAGCAGTTCATCGACAATCAATGCCAGTTCTTTGACATTGGCTTTCTCTTCCGGCGAGACGACTTCACTGGCCAGGCGGTTGAGTGAATCGTCTTCATCTGCCTGCTTACCTGTATAGGCTTTGATCAAGGCATCGTGTGACTGGCGTCGGATATTGTCAATCAGCAGGTTGCGGGCCACCCGGTACATCCAGCCCCGGAAACGTCCCTGCGGCAGATAATCCCACGACTGGTTATAGACGCGCAACAGTGTTTCCTGAGACAGGTCTTCGGAAAGCTGGGAGTCTCTGGTATTTCTGAAAAAAAAACCGATCAGCGGGCCCTGATATTTCTCAACCAGTTCATCAAACGCGCGCAGCTCACCACTTTGAATTCGAATCATCAGTTGATCGTCTTCTGTCATGGTGAAGTTCCTGTTACGAAACCGGCGAATTCTTTCGGACCGGAATGGATCTTAACGCAGCAATCTGCAGTGACTTTCTAATATTGTGATCAGATATCCTGTAGAAATCACCTCTAAACCGCTAACATTCCAGTGTTGGTTCACATTTGATGGAATTCAACTCTCCAATTCGTAAAAAACATGATTCTTAGTTGAATCAGTAGAAAATCAGGTCGAGTCAGGCGGGATGAAACAGCTTCGATGACGGAAACGGTCAAAATAGAATTGAAATATGGTTTTGACGGCTCATTTCAATGTGAAATCGATTCCGAGCGTCTGATCCATTATCACCAGGCGCCAGACAGCATTGAAAATGTCGCAGCCCGGATGCAGCAGGTTTTGAACGCTCCGCTCGAATTGCCGCCTCTGGATCTGGCGATTGTGCCAGGAGATAAAATCACAATTGCCGTTGATTATCAGGCGCCGGCTGCTGCCGAAATCATTAACGCGGTCTGGGACTATTTCAATGAGTGTGGAATCGAAGCCGGTGATGTGACCATTCTGCAGACACCTTCAGAATCGAGTGAGTTGCAGGAGAAATTAAAAGCAGCTGTGAACTCTGAACTGCAGGAGCAGGCGTCGTGGGTGATTCATGAACCGGAATCCCAGGAAGCCGTCGGCTACCTGGGTACTTCAGCCGGAGGAGAGCGAATTTATCTGTCGCGGCATCTGCTCGAAGCGGATTTCATTTTGCCAATTGAAAAAGTCGGCTTTGATCCCCTGATTGGCTATGCGGGTGGCGGTAGTTCGATCTACCCGGGCTTTTCTACGCAGGAAGCTATTATCAAAAGTCGCGGACAGTCACACCGCGAACTGACTCCTGCCGAAAGTCGTCCCTTACGCCAGCTGATTGACGAGGTTGGCTGGATGCTGGGGCTGCAGTACAGTCTGCAGGTCATCCCCGCCGGTGGTCAGTCCGTCGCAGAAATTGTCTTTGGCAGCCTCGAAGCCAGCTTCCGCAAAGCAAAACAGTTACTGGATGAGTACTGGAAGCTGGAACCGGAATACAAATCGGAGATGGTGATCATTGCCGTCGAGGACGGTCCTACCGGCCATCAGTGGAATCAGCTGGGAAGTGTTCTGGAGACTGCCCGTAATCTGGTGACACAGGATGGGCGTATTGTTTTACTGACACAGATCGAAGCCGAGCTCGGCGAAGGGTTGCAGATTCTGTCCCGCTGCCATGAACCACTGGATGCCATCAAGCCTTTGCGTGACAGTCAACCTGGAGACCTTCTGGCAGCAACACAGCTGGCGTTAGCCGGAGACTGGGCACTGATCTGTCTGCTCAGTAAAGTCAGTAGCGATGATGTGGAAGATTTATTCGTCATTCCACTGGAGGATGAAGCTGAAGTACACCGACTTCTGCAGACAGACGAGACCGTGTCTGTCATTGCCTCGGCACAGTATGCCTACGGACATTTGAAACAGGAATAATCAGGTCACCGGCAGACTCGCTGATTTTAAGACCGTTTCCTGAACGTCGTAGTCATGCTGGTAAGAAAAGTCGATATCTTTTTCCCGTCGGATAATCTTCGCCATATCTGCGACATCATCTATGTAACGCGTGTAACCTGGGAACGAAATTTCCTGTTGGCCTTTACGGTATTTTCCTTTTGCCTGGGAAAGTGTCAGGCTGGCAGATGGTTTGCCAAACGGTTGCAGGTGGAAGGTGCCTTCCGAACCACAGACCACAATATGACGACGATCGAATCCCTGGACTTCATTGCAACTCGTTTTTACCGTTGCCAGTGCCCGCGGATAACTGAAAACTGCCAGCATGTTATCCTGGAGACGATCATCAATGTCAGAGGCATGCTGTGCGAACGGTGTCACCTGGTCAGGGCGACCCAGAATCTGTACGACCAGATCAATCACATGACACGCCAGCTCGAACATCATGCCTCCCGGTTGCGGTTCGAGTTGTTTACGGCTGGCGGCATCCATCTTTTTACTGATGACGGTGTGCACTTCAAACGGCTCTCCGAGCCAGCCTTTCTGTAGCAGATCGCGCAGGAGAACAATTCCCGGGTTATATCGATACATATATCCCATCTGCAGCAGCAGGTGTTTCTGCGCTGCCTGATCCAGAATGCGTTTGAAATGAGGTAGTGATAAACCCGCGGGTTTATCCAGGTGAATATGTTTACCGGCTGCAATGCAGATCTCCGCGGTTGGCAGCAGGTCAGGGACCAGGGTCTCCACGGCAACCGCCTGCAGTCCGTCGATGTTGAGTAACTGTTCCTGTGTCAGGAATGGCAGGTCTTTATAGACACCCGTTGAAGCGGCATAAGCTCGCAGCTTTTCATCGGGCTCGACGACGCCGACCACTTCAAATTCGTCCGACTGTCGAAATGCCTGCATTTTTCCACCCGCGTGCGGATGCCCCACTCCAATCTGCCCAACTTTAACTTTCTTCACGGCGGTCTTCCTCACAGGAGATTTCAGGTGTTCCGGATTCGACTTTGATCTCATTTCGCAGTCGGCGGGAATTCATTCTTCGAGCAACGCCAGCCATGACAGGGAACAGGCAGAAGCTTAGAATAGTCAATAGACTTTGATCGTAATCAAACAAGACCGCAAAAACCACTCCTTTTCATCCTGGAAGGAAATCAGATGCCTCGTACACTGGGGATTGCGCTGCTGTTCTGCTGGTTTCTCTCATTACCCTTACAAGCTCAAGCTGAGAAACAGCATCCGAATATTGTCCTGTTTTTTATTGATGACCTGGGTTGGCGCGATGTGGGCTATATGGGGAGTGATTTTTTCGAAACGCCTCATATAGATCGACTTGCCGACGAATCGATGAAGTTTACTGCCGCCTATTCAGCGGCACCTAACTGTGCTCCCAGTCGTGCCTGCCTGATGTCAGGTCTTTACACACCCCGGCATGGCGTGTACACGGTGGGCGACCCGGCCCGGGGGAATGACCGTTATCGGAAGCTGATCCCCGCGAAGAATAAAACTGTATTAGAGGATCGATTCACAACGATAGCCGAACGACTTTCGCAGGCAGGTTATCGTTGTGCCAGTGTGGGGAAATGGCATTTGGGACCGTCACCACTTTCGCAGGGCTTTCAGGTCAATATCGCTGGCAATAAGACAGGCAGTCCACGACGCGGTTATTTCAGCCCCTATAAAAACCCGCAGTTGAGCGATGGAGAAGAGGGCGAATACCTGACAGATCGACTGACAACGGAAGCCTGTCAGTTCATCAAAGATAATGCACAGTCTCCTTTTTTTCTGTATCTGACACACTACGCGGTTCATTCTCCTTTACAGGCTAAAGAGCAGGACGTCGCTTATTTCAAATCCAAACCTGCCGGGAAACTGCATCAGCATGCGACATATGCAGCCATGATTCGCAGTATGGATCAGAGTGTCGGCCGTGTGCTGCAAACTCTACGGGAGCAGCAGCTTGATCAGAATACCATCATCGTATTTACCTCCGACAACGGCGGATACGGTCCTGCTACCAGCATGCGACCATTACGTGGTTCGAAGGGAATGTTGTATGAGGGGGGAATCCGCGTTCCGCTACTGATTAAGTGGCCCGGCGTCACACAGCCTGGAAGTGCGACTGACGAAGCGGTCGTTAATGTCGATCTTTATCCGACCTTTCTGGATATGACGAACTTACCGGTTCCGGAAAGTGCGTTATTAGATGGTAAAAGTCTGGTTCCGCTCCTGAAAGATCCGCAATCTCGACTGGAAGCACGGAGTCTGTTCTGGCACTTTCCAGCTTACCTGCAAAAATATCAGGGCATGCAGCAGCGGTTTCGCACGACGCCTGTTTCCGTGATTCGTCAGGGAGACTGGAAACTGCTGGAGTTTTTTGAAGACGGTCATCAGGAACTCTACAATACGCGGCTCGATATTGGGGAGTCCAGGGAACTGTCGGGGAGTCATCCCGAAAAAGTGGAACAGTTATCACAGGCCCTTCATCTCTGGCAGAAACAGGTTCAGGCGGCGATTCCCACTGAGTTGAATCCCCAATACAGCCCGGAAAATTGAGAATCAGCATTCAAGGAAAGACGAGATAGAGTATGGAGTGGGACGATATTCTCAGAGATTTTGTGTATCTCTGGGCCGTCATTGATCCGATTGGTTCGATTCCGGTATTCATCGCGGTGACCGCCGGCACAAGCAGAATGGTGCAGCGAAAAATCGCTTACCAGGCAATCATTACCGCCGGTCTGGTCCTGCTGCTGTTTATTGTTGGCGGACAGATTCTGCTGGATCTGCTCGAGATTCCGCTGGCTGCGTTTCAGATTGCAGGAGGCCTCGTTCTGTTTCTGTTCGCTTTAACCATGATTTTTGGTGAAAGCAAACCAGAGTCGGAAATTGAAGAGTCCACGCATGTCAGTGCGCATCAGAATAAAGCAGTGTTCCCTCTGGCAATTCCCTCGATTGCATCACCCGGTGCAATGATGGCCGTTGTGCTGATTACTGATAATCATCGGTTTCATATCGGGCAACAACTGATCTCCACGCTGACGATGATTTCGGTTCTCGTCATTACTCTCGGATTTCTATTGCTCGCAGGCAGGATTCAGAAACTGATTGGAGATGCGGGAGCAAGTGTCGTCAGCCGAAT
>JAGQQP010000570.1 GCA_020426085.1 Planctomycetaceae bacterium
TTATGCAGTTATTGAATCGATTCGTGATGCGCGAAAACGGTTCAATGTCGATTCCGATCGTGTGTTTCTGTCGGGGCATGGAACCGGTGCCGATGCTGCCTTTGACATCGGGATGTCGCATCCGGATCTCTTTGCGGGTGTAATGCCAATTGCCGGTAAAACAAGTGCCTTCAACCTGCACTACTGGCAAAACGCCAAAGATTTACCGTTCTATATCGTGGGAGGCGAACTGGATCGCGATACACTGGAGCATAATTCTCTGGTGATCAATCGGATGATGCGTTATGGCTACGATATTATTTATGCCGAGTACAAAGGCCGCGGTTATGAAAGTTACTACGAGGAAATTCATAAACTGTTTGACTGGATGGAACTGCACCAGAGGCTGAAATATCCCAAAGAGCTGGAAGAGAAAATATTAAGACCGATCGATAACCGGTTTTACTGGGTACGCACCGAAAACTTTCCGGCACAAATTATGCGCCCAATCAGTTATTCCGGAAATCAACGTATCCGTGCCCGCCCGGTGAGCCTCAAGGTCAGCATCAAACTGGGCAATGTGATTTATGTCAGTTCTGGTGGGAAGATCAATACGCTCTGGCTCAATCCGGAACTGGTCGATTTTGATAAACGACTGGAAGTTCGGATCGACGGTCAGCGGAAGTTCAATGATTTTCTGCGACCCGATATGAAAGCCATGTTGGATGATTTCAAAAATCGAGGCGACCGCCAGAAACTGTTTGACGCCCGGCTCGATTTCTTTTAACCGTTGGGTTCAGTTTCCCTCGAACGACATGATCCGTGCCGCGTGCCCTTTGCTGGAAGTCTTTTCACTGACACGTATCTTTGCCTGATGTTTTCCCGGCTTTAACTCGCTGTTAAAGACTACGGAGCGCGGATAATGCAGGCCTTTGCTGTAATGATGATACAGGTCGAATGGTTGAAACGGACCGCCATCAATACTCACTTCCAGGATACCGGCGTCGGGACCAGCGACTACAAATACGCCCAGGGCGGTTCCTTCAAAATCAAGTTCCAGTTCTGCTCCTGCAGTATCTGCGGTCAGCATGGGGATGCTGGTGAAGCGGCTGCGCTTACTGCCGGGAATGTCATCCCACTTGGGAACTGAGATCTTCCAGCCTGAATCGATTTTCGCATTTTTGATATTGATGAAGTGCCCATTCATAAAACTGTGGGGCTTGAGCGATTTCTCTGGGACGGGATGCTTGACCGGTTCTCCTGATTCCTGCCAGGCTTTCGTCAGCAGTTTTTCAATCATGGCTGCGCAGATGGCATTTCCGAAGGGAGCAGGGTGGGTGCCTCCGAACTGTTCCCAGGTCAGTTGTTTCGCGTCAATCAAGCGGGCGACTTCACTGGCCAGATCGACGGTAGAGATCTGATAGTGGCGGGCAACCTGTTCGTGGCTGGAACTGGAGAGCGGTTTCTTCTGGTTTTGAATGGTCTCCAGCATGGAAGGATTGACAAAGTGAACCATCACAATATCCGAATTCGGATTGTGGCGGCGGATCTGGGCAATGACTCCTTCCATCCCACGAATGGCGGCCGCTGCGGAGTGACCGGCATCCTGGTCGTCGTTCACAGCGAATTCGACAAAGAACAGATCCACGGGACCCTGGCTTAATACATCACGATTCGTGCGAAAAGCGCCTGTATTGGAACACGTTGAAGAGATGCCGGCATTCGTAAATTGAAATTTGGTTTCCGGAAAGGTCTTCTCCAGAAACTCCATGACCATCGGACGGTAACCATTCATTTCCGTGATGGAGCCGCCCAGAAAAGCCACATGTCCGGTTTTAGTCGATTCGAATTTATGTTTGCTGTTCAGATAGTTGCCCCGCTGATGAATATGCTGGTCTGAAACCGCAGGAAGATTCTTTGGCGGTGCAGCCGATAAATGCGAGTTGAGAAACAGGACGATCAGCAAAGCTGTCAGTTGAGCGCTGTGGGCAAAGGTTTTCATGGAATTTGAGACTCTAAAAGAAAGTAGTTCCCGTTCGGAACGGGAAAAAGAACAAACAATACAGGATTCCAGCATGCAGAATCTGAAAGCCGAGGTCAAGAGTTCTCCTGTTCAACAATTGATTTCAGGTTACCGGGTTCGCTACGATGGAAACTGAAACGAAGCTGGTTGTTCTGCTTCGAATTCCGGAAGTCCTCAGCGTTGGCAGGAGTATTCATGAAATCGTGTTCTTTTCTCTTGATTGGTTTTTCCGCCCTGTTACTGGGCTCGTTACATACAGTAGAAACGCAGGCTGCTGATAAACCGCATATTGTGTTTGTAACCGGGGACGATGAATATCGTTCAGAAGAATCGATGCCAATGCTGGCTAAAATTCTGAAACGAGATTACGGTTTTGATGTGACCGTCTGCTATTCTCTGGACGAAGACGGAAATATCTCTCCGGGAAATCAGAAGTCGATCAGCGGTCTGGAAGCGTTGGATGATGCAGATTTGATGGTCCTGTTCACCCGTTTTCGCGATCTGCCTCCCGAGCAGTTTCAGCATTTTTTGAAGTACGTCAAATCAGGAAAACCGGTCGTCGGTTTTCGTACGGCAACGCACGCCTTTAAATTCAATGATCCCCAAAGCCCGTTTAAAGAATGGAATGATCAAAAAATCGCAGAGTTGGTGGGGCAGAAATGGATCACACACCACGGTCACTTCGGCGACGGACATGAATATCTTACTGAAATCACACTCAACGATGATGTCAAAGATCATCCGATTCTACGAGGCGTGAAACCCTACAAAGCGTATTCCTGGTTGTATCATGTCGACGGAGGCAGCGAGGGGCATCAGCTGGCTGGTGACAGTCAACCTTTACTGACAGGTCACTCACTCAAATCCGGTCACCAGATGAAAGGGAACCTGGATAAATATCCGCTGGACAATCCCGTGGCCTGGACCAAAACTTATACGGGGGAAGATGGAACCAAAGGACGCGTCTTCTTCACAACGACCGCTCATCCGTTTGACTTTAAAGATCCCAATGTCAGAAAGCTGGCGTTGAATGGAATCTTATGGTCACTGGGAATGGAAGATAAAATTCCTGCTGACGGCGCAAAAGCAGACCTGGCTGGTGAGTACAATCCGAATAATTCCGGTACAGGACCCAAGAAATATAAAACCGGGCAAAAGCCAGGAAAGCTCTAATCGGATACTGTGCGAACGCACTTCTTTAGAGCGCAGCCTGTCACGGGCTGTGCTCTTTTTTTGTCAGTAGTTTTTCCAGAAGGAAGGGACAAACAGCACGAGGATTGCAAACAGTTCCAGTCGGCCCAGCAGCATCAAAACCGTTAACAGGAC
>JAGQQP010000571.1 GCA_020426085.1 Planctomycetaceae bacterium
CGTAAGTCACTTCGGCCGGATCGACTTCCCACAGCTCTGCAGCCCGAGTGACGATCTGACGCTGCAGGTCTTTCCCCGCTTCATAGGCGGCCCAGCCTGTCGCATACGTAACTCGGCTGCCGCCTGTCACGTCGGTGTAACCAACACTGTCCGTATCGACCACAGCCGGCTTAATGTCTTCAGCGGCGATTCCCAGTGTTTCCGCAAACTGCATCGCAATTGCGGTACGGGACCCGCCAATATCGGTCGAACCTTCCAGCAGACCGACCGATCCGTCTGAGTTCACGGTCGCGGTAACAGCCGACTTCAGGCCGGCGTTGAACCAGAAACCGCAGGCAATGCCACGCCCCTGATTTTCACCCTCCAGCGGCGAATTAAAGTGCTCACTCTTTTTGATCGCTTCGAGAGTTTCAATCAGTCCGACGCGCGGATAAGTCACACCATCAATTCGGCGTGTCCCTTCTTTCGAAGCATTCAGCAGCCTGAAATCAATGGGAGCCATGCCCAGTTGTTCGCACAGCTCATCGACAACAGTCTCCGTAGCAAACGCGGCATTGGTCGCACCGGGTGCCCGATACGCGTTTGTGCGTGGCTTATTGACACAGACATCGTATCCTTCCACGCGGCCGTTAGGCACATCGTAGCAGGAGAAGACACACATGCAGCCCGCTCCGATGGGTGAACCGGGATATCCGCCCGCTTCATACGCCATCCACGCTTCGGCAGCAGTGATACGACCGTCAGCGTCGGCCCCCATTTTGACTTTGATATACGAACCGGGAGTCGGTCCGGTCGCCTGCAGAACATCGGCCCGGTCCATCACCAGCTGCACTGGAGCACCTGACTTGCGGGACAGAACGGCCGCCACCGGTGCGAGGTAGACCGAAATCTTACCACCGAAGCCACCACCGATTTCCATCGGCACGACTTTCACGCGGGCCAGAGGCACATCCAGCAGTTCGGCAACCTGCTGACGCACGGAAAACGTCCCCTGGGTCGACGTCCAGACCGTAATCTGTCCATCGTTATTCCAGAGTGCGGTCGCGACGTGTGGCTCGATATATCCCTGGTGCACGGTTGCGGTGCGGAATTCTTTTTCCACGACGTACTTTGCATCGGCGAAGCCTTTTGCGATATCCCCTTTTTCATAGACGATATGTTTGGCGATGTTCGATGGCTTCTCGCCTGTTTCACCGGAGGCCACTTCTTCGGTGTGCACATCGGGATTCAGAACGGGGGCATCATCTTCCATCGCTTTCAGTACGTCCATTACCGGAGGCAGGACTTCGTATTCTACCTTGATCAGACTGGCGGCTTCCTGTGCGATATGAATGTTGTCGGCAGCAACCGCCGCGATCGGATGCCCCTTGTAAAGCACCTTGGTGCGGGCCAGGTTGTTGCTGCTCAGGTGATTGAGATTCACGGCGCCTTCGCCCAGTTCCGCGATTTTGTCACCTGGTTCGGGCATGTCGGCACTGGTCGCCACGGCACGAACGCCGGGCAACGCTTCCGCCTGGGAAATATCGATGGACTTGATAATCGCATGAGCGTGCGGGCTGCGGAGTGAGGCACCGTAGAGCATCCCTTTGACTTTGATGTCCGCTCCATACAAGGCGCGACCGGTGACTTTGTCGGCTCCGTCGTGTCGGATCGGACGGGTGCCAATCACTTTATACTTGGGTGCATCGCCACTGCCTGCATCTGCTTTGGTTTCATCGATTGTCGCCATTAGACTGTCTCCTTTTCACATGAGGCAGATTGTCCGCATCGTACTTCAGCAGCCTGCTGGATCGCACGTACGATTTTGTCGTAACCGGTGCAACGGCACAGATTGCCCGCCATCGAAAAACGGATCTCTTCTTCGGTGGGATTGGGGTTCTCATCCAGGAACGCTTTGGCTGCCATGATATAACCGGGGGTGCAGATACCACACTGCAGCGCCGCATTTTCCAGGAACGCTTCCTGCAGCGGATCCAGGCCATCGCCGGGGGCCAGGCCTTCAATCGTTTCGATATTCGCGCCTTCGGCTTCTACCGCCAGCACCATACAGCTGTTGATGGCTTTGCCGTCAATCACCACGGAACAGGCACCACAGTTCCCGTTCGAGCAACCTTCTTTGGCACCGGTTAGATTAAGTGTATTTCGCAAGACTTCGAGCAATGTCTGCCGGGGCTGACAGAGGAATTCCTCTTCACGCCCATTGACAGTCGCGGTTACGATCCGTTTCTTCGCCATCGAAAAGTCCTTATTAAAAATTGATTTATTAAAATTCGTTGATTGAATCAGACATCAGTAATTTGATGCATTAACCGCGAGCACGTTCGACCGCTTTCTTCAGCACACGTTCGGTCAGCACGCCAGTCACATGCAGGCGGAATTCTTCGGTCCCCCGCATGTCGGTAATCGGATGGATCACAGACCGGGCCGCCTCACCTGCTTTTTTGATGGTCTCATCATTCACAGGCTGGCCGGCCAGCAGTTCGCTGGCCTCCTGGGCATAAAATGGTTTCGCAGCGACCGCTCCCAGTCCAATGCGAGCCGAGACGAAGTTCTCGCCGCTTTCATCCAGAACGACAGACGCTCCGACGCCAACCACGGCGATATCCATTTCGTTGCGGGGAATGAATCGGCGGTAGTGGGAGCCGCTATGCTCTGGACGTGGCGGGAATTTGAGTTCGACGATAATTTCGCCCGGTTCCAGGATATTCTGACCTGGACCCGTGCAGAACTGATCAACGGGAACTTCTTTCGTTCCCGATGGCCCCTGGATCACCACGGTCGCATCCAGGGCGATCAACGCGGGAGTCGAATCAGCGGCGGCTCCCGAGTTCGCCAGGTTTCCCCCGACGCTGGCCCGGTTCTGAATCTGCATGCCACCAATGATATTGCTGCTGTCAGCAATGGCCGTGTATTTTTCCAGAATTCCCGGATGGTTATAGATCTGGTAGCAGGGGACTGCCGCCCCCAGACGCAACCCTGCGTCATTCACTTCCAATACCATCAGTTCCGGGATCTTTTTCAGATCGACAATCAGATCGGTCGTTAACCGGCCGGTCCGGACATGGTCGATTAAATCGGTTCCTCCCGCGAGCGGGCGGGCATTTCCATTGCTTTTGGCCAGCAGACCGACGGCGTCTGCCAGTGAAGTGGGAGCTTCATATTCAAAGTCACGCATCGCAGGTTCATCCCTCTCCTAATTGTCCAGACCCTCATCCATTCACATTCGAATCTCTGACGGGTCATCGAAATCGCTTTGTCTTCATTATCAGTCACCTGTCAGGGAACATCAATGCAACCAAAGTAGAACAGG
>JAGQQP010000572.1 GCA_020426085.1 Planctomycetaceae bacterium
GACATGTTCATTGCGATTCGCATTCATCAACAGCATTCGCAAATTGGTGAGTACGATCATGGTCTTGTGAAACCGGATCTCTCCTTTTGAGACCAACAGCACCTGTTCGTCCTTCAGCAGCATGCTCACCAGTGCTGTGGATACATTCTCCATTGTCAGTCTCACTTCAGAGCAGGGGAATCGCTGGTAAGCGTTACAATCGCCCGTTCCAGCTGGCAACATCCAGCACTTCACTCAACAACATCTGCTGCGCACACAGGATCGACCGCTGCAGTTCTTCCGCCGTCACTTCACCCGCAGAGTTCGACAGAGGCAGCGTCCCCGTCGCATCACTCAGAAACTCAACCGTAAACCCGCGATGCACCGCCTCGCGCGCCGTCGTATCGCAGCACATATGCGTCATGTAGCCGGCGATCGTCACCGTGTCGATGTTTCTTTCGCGCAGCCAGTCTTCCAGTTCCGTTCCCGTAAAACTGCCCGGCAGTGACTTCTCGAGCAGCAGGTCGCGCGGACGCTTCGCCACTTCCGGATGCAGTTCCCAGCCCGGCGTCCCTTTCTGAAAGAACGGCTTTGCCGGATCAGTAAACGCATGCTGGATGACCACGACGGGAACCTGTTTCTCCACAGCCGTATCCATCGCAGTCAGGATCTGTTCCAGGTGCCCCGCCGGATGCGTGATCGGCAGCGCCCCTGTAAAATACTCATTCTGCACATCAATCACCAGTAAAGCGCGACTCATCATAACTCCCTGAAATAATTCCTACCCGTTCAATGTACCAGCTTAAAATCAAAACTCATATTTCGTGTCTTTTCATGTTTATCGTGGTAGAAAAAACAATCGAGTTCCGTATCACGCATTCAGATCACCCAGCTTCTGTGGCTGAGGTTTGATTCCTGCTCGAATATCAGCGATCCGCTGTTTCAGTTTCTGGCTGATCGGATCATCGGGGGCGCCCGCCAGAGCGACTTCAATCACTTCGGCTGCCTCTTCCAGTTCACCACCGATCATCAATGCCAGCCCGAGGTTTGCTACCAGTCCCATATCTTCCGGCTTCAGTTTCTTCGCATGACGGGCTGCAGCAATTGCCTGTTTTGTCCTGCCCAGCTTGAGGCACTCAAACATATATTCGCGTGGTGCATCCGGGTTGTCTTTAAGTAATTGATACGCTTTCCTAAATGCATCACAGGCAGCTTCCGTATTTTCCAGAACCTGCTCCGCCTTGCCGATGATCCACCATGATGCGCCATTCCCCGGATCGATTTTCAGTGCCTGACGCAGAAAGTCCTTCCCCCGCGCCAGATCGTCCCGGGCTCCCTCGGTATCCGCCGATTGATGATCGCGTCCGACGATATGCATATAAGGGTTGATCAGTTCCAGTCCTTCCTCATACAGGCGATCGTGTTCCTTTGAAGCAGGCGTCGATCCAAATTCGGACATATCAATGACCACCTTCATATCACAGCCTGAAAGTGTCATCGCCGGATCCTCGCTGGTATCATCCTTATTCAGTTTTCGCAGGACAGCGCCACCACCTTCCAGCGAGACAACTTTTCCGCCTCGATTGATGAGACCATTGACTTCATCCATGCCGATCGACAGCAGTCCTTCATCCAGGTCAACCCGCACCCCCACGCGAAACTCCCACAGGTTCTGTCTCGGCTCTCCCTGACTCTCCGCCTCACCTGACATGCCACAAACTCCCTTCCTGTGAATTAAGTACCAGCCTCTTACTTCCTGTCTTTCGTGGTAGCAATATCAACCACCGGCTGACAGAGCCTTCTGCTCTTCGTACCAGTCAGCTGTCGCCTGAACGGCCTGTTTCACCACTGTAATCACCTCGGAAGGCGGCCCCTTGGATTCAGTTCCGTACTCCCACTGACTCAACAGTTCTTCGCCGGCAGATGTCTGAAAACCAACCAGCAGTTTGCAGGTCTTCCCCTCTGCATTCGGATCGCCAAAGCCACCAATCCAGTCATCAATCACCGGACCGCAGACGCTGCGCACTGCCTGAAACGCATCGATGTCACTCACGCCAATATACAAATCCAGTTCCCGGTTATCTTCCTTTCCTGTTCCCATTCGATTGATTGTGCCATCATCGACCAGCAAAATAAATAAAACCTGATCGCCATCGCATTCCAGCACCACCATAATCCGTGCCACACTGTCGGCACTACTGACTGTGGTGGCAGCCGGTTTGGATTTAAACCTGTCAAAAAAGCCCATTCCTACCTCGAATCTCTGATCATTACTTTGAGCGCTTAAAATAATTCGTGAATGCACTCAATATCGGTTTTTCCTCACTGCGGTCAAGTACAGAAAAGCGAATCTGTTTGAATCGACCGAAATAAGGACCGCCGGATTGCAGGAATTCAGAGAATAATCGTGCAACCAGATCAGGAGAATTTCGAAACACACCACAGCCCCAGGCCCCCAGCACGAGTGTCTGGCAACCTTGCGCAGCAAATAATGCAAGTGCTTTATCCATGCGTGCCATGAAGACTTGCGGAATTTCACTCACATGCACGGCCTGATTTTTCTGAATTGCCCCCGCGTTAGGAGCCGCACTGGTCAGGAAGTCGACCTGATAACTGGATTCCAGAAACGAACCCGCATCATCCCGGAAAACCGGTCAGGCAGGGGAGTAAATCATACGGTCCGAATAAAAGGCGCTCCGCAGTCTGCGATGTGTCTCATAATACTGGTCGTGAAACAGGTTCAACGAAGCATACAGCGACGAACTGCGCGCCAGACTCTCTTCCTGGGCCTGGCTTCCCCCCAGAAAGCCGCCTCCCGGATTTTTTGCAGACGCAAAATTCAGTACGCCAATCCGCCCTGTCATCGAATCCGCCGCCAGCGCGCGTGCGCCTTCCAGTGTGGTTTCATTCTCCAGCTGGAATTCTGTCTGCGTAAACGGAACGGGCTTTCGCAGCACGGCATCCCGCATCTGTTCCAGAATATCTGGTTCAAAACAGGCAGAACCCGCATTACAGGCTTCCATTTCTGCAGCAATCGTAACCGTCTCTCCCCGTGGATTCACATATCGTCCCACTTCCATCACTTCCAGCGTAGTCTTCGCCAGATAAGCACGTCCTGTTCGACTACTCATCGTCACATTCCTTTCTCATTCTTGTTTTCATTCTTATTTCTTCTACCATATTCTACCTTAGTGTATATTATACGACAAGTAATAATAAATCAGGGTTCGCCCGCTTTTTCACTTTCGTGTCATTTCGTGTTTTTCGTGGTAGTAAAAACCAGTGAACCGAACGAAACCACCCTCAAGACTTTCATTCCTCTTCGA
>JAGQQP010000573.1 GCA_020426085.1 Planctomycetaceae bacterium
TACTGTTACCCGCCGTCCAGCAGGCACGTGAAGCAGCCCGCCGTTCGCAGTGTAAGAATAATCTGAAACAGATTTCCCTGGCGACACACATGTTTCACGATACGTTTAACAAGTTTCCGTATGCCGTCTCTGATTTTGAAGAGACTGCTGACTTATCTGACCCCGGTAACCTGCCTGGCAAAACATACGTTACTGGCCACATTCAGATCATGCCTTATCTGGAACAGGATGCCATTGCCAGACGCTGGGATAAGGAACAGCCTCGAAACAGTACGGACGATTCGGACGGTGATGGATTTTCCAACTCGATGCTGGTGCAGATGCTCGTACCGACCTTTCTCTGTCCTTCCATGACAATGCCAACTGCTCCACTGGCGGATAACCGTGCACCTGCCAGCTATATCTTCTGCTCTGGAACTCCACAGACAAATCTGTTGCATTATGCGAGTTATTATGGTGTACCGGAGCCCGCTTTCGATGGCGCGATCATTCCCCGTGTTCTTGATCCCAACAGTACGAGCAGTCCGAGCTACGAGAAATCAACAAAGATGCGTGACATCACTGACGGTACCACAAATACATTTATGCTGGGAGAAGTCGATTTTGCACCGGAAGGTATTCCATCCTCGAGTATTGGTGGTCTCTGGGCTTATGGGTATGCGGGTTACACCTGGGGCACCACGTATGCTCGATTGAATAAAAAGGATGGAACGAACCCCGATTATGGAACATTCCGCAGTCAGCATACCGGGGGTGCCCATTTTGCGATGGCAGATGGATCCGTGCATTTTATCTCTGAAAATATCGACTTTGATTTGTATCAAGCCTTATCAACACGGTCAGGTGGCGAAGTGGTCGAGTTTCCCTGATCTAATATAACAGTCTGAATACAGAATCTGCGAGCGGCCTTGTTGTGTAGAGCCGCTCGCAGGCTCGTTCTGTTTTTTGAATAACAGGAGTAGTTAATAATGTTATATAAAGTCTGTCTGAGCCTGATACTGTTTCCAGTGGTGCTGACCGGATGCGGATCGTCTGATTCAGGTATAGAAATTGGTAAACCCTCAGTACTGGTTGAGCAACCACCTCTCTCGTTGGAAGAGTGGAAAGCCATGACTGATTTTACTGAGAAATACGATGGTGCGACACTGGAACGGTTACGGGCTGGAAACTCTGACCTGAAAAGTGAGAAAGCCTGGGCCCAATTTGAGAAAGAGGTCATCGGCCCCAGTCTGGTCAAAGATAAACCAATTCAACCGCAAATATAATCTGAAATCAGATTAGGCGAAGCGTCTCCCGAATCCTCAACTGGCTTGAGCAACCAGGTCGGGACGACTTACTGTGAAATGGGATCGTTTTTCTTTCGGATGGCGGTTCGGTTTCAAACCACTACTGTTTCCGCAGTCGATGACCCGCTGGAGGAAGTCTGCACGTCAGAAATTTCCTCGGCGGGAATCGACGCTGCCCTGTTCTCCAAAGTCATTCTGTCGCAGTTCCCTGCAGAACGTCTCTGTTTGCTGTTGAAGCAGCAGCTGCTATGCGCGTTGACCGTTCAGACTGTCTGGCACGCGACCGCCTTATCGGTTCGTTTCTGACGATTTCTTCTGTAAGTACAGGATCTTCTTTAAATGAAGCACGCTGGCATACGTTTTGCGTTCTCTTTTGTTCGTTAGAAACGCGAACCGCTGTTTATGGAGGATGAAAATGAGTCTCAAACAATCGTGCATCGATGTCTGTCTGAAATGTGCCGCGCAATGCAAAGAAACTGTGGCTGTCTGACGGTGGTTGTTTTCCAGGGGAGCACTGAGATTCTCCTTTGCACCCATGGCGGCTGTGGAGGGAATTGGATAAGTACTCCCCTGGATCAGTTGTGGGCGAAATTGATCTGCCCGCTTTCTGTAATAAGATGCTGGAAGAGTTTACGGAAGGCAGACATGCAGAACAGATCGCTTAAAAAATAATTCCACCTGGATCAATTCAAATGAGATAGACCAGGAAACACATGCCAGGACGATCCCTGCAGTGGAAGTGTTTGAATAATACTTCTGTTGCAGGGCGTTCTGCATTAATTAGGAGAAATTAAAATTCTGGTACCGAGCGATCTGTTCATTTTCAGATGAATGTGAAGTCTTGAATTAACTGTTCACCCTCTTGTTGACATCTAAAAATACCCTGCCATAATAACTGTTCTTCTGGTCAGAGTGCACTGCAGTGGGGTGCTCTGGGTTTAGGTTATGTGATGTCGAAAATTGACTGAAGTGAGCAGTGATCATGTCAGAAGAAGAATATCAAAGGCCGCGTCGTAAACGGAAACGAAAACCGGTTTCTGAAGAGTTGACGCAGAAGAAAAAGTCAACGGGTGTGAAAGCGGATGCCAGGCCGAAACGTAAGAAAAAGAAGTCAAAGTCACAGGATGACGAGCCGTCCACCCATAAACTGATTGCGCTGGTGATGTTGGGGATTGCGTTGTTTGGGTGGGCGTGTGCTGCTGCCGCTTATGCGCATGCCAAAGAAGGCTGGCGCAGTAATGAAACCGAACGCTTTGCCGACGAGAATGGCGGCGATCTGGAGTCTGATCTCCATTTGACGCGACGACGAGCTGCCCGGAGTGCCATGATTAAGACCGCCTTTGCTGCGCTGATGGACTTTATCGGGAATGCGTTTCGTCAGATTCCGAATTTCTTTGCTGTGGTTGCGTTTACTTTCGCGGAACGACTGTGGCTGGTGATTCTGTTTGCGATTCTGGAAGGAGGCGCCGTGGGGCTGGGATACATTATGGAAAAGGTAGGCGAAAGTTTTGTCGATTCTCCCGAGTACCCTTAGACATATCTCCCGTCTGATTCCGGGACAACCCCGAATTACTTCGGGGCTCCCCAGGTAATCAATCTAAAGACGTGGAGAAAATTCTTTGGATTGCGCGTTTACACTGTCAATTTCCTGCTCGCTGCGCTCGGCCCGAATATGCATTCGGGCTTACCCTTTACGCTCTTTCGTGAAATTTCGGGGTAGAAAAATGAATGTGTAGAACAGTCTTGCTCTGGAATGAAGCAGGACTGAAGACGCGCTATTTGTCTTCCGGTTTCGGTAGCTCATCGAGTTTGAACCGCACGGCGACGACAGAGTTTTGATCTTTATTGTCACGGTATTTGACATAGGTAGTCGCGACGAGGGTGCCGTCCGGGAGCAGTTCTACGCCGGGGTAACCACAGTCTCCCGTACGTCCGTGATGATGCAGCAGCTTGACCCGGTACTTGCCATCACGGCCGTTGACGATGTCGTCATATGTGCCGACCCAGGCGACGAA